>NZ_AJWE01000111.1:0-16591 GCF_000281145.1 Rhizobium sp. CF142
GTCGGAATTCTGATCAGAGCCAAGATAGCGCCAGCCCGGGCGGTGATGCCCGGGCTGTGTTCGTTTCAGCAAGCGCCATAGTGGCTGTGGCGCGGCTTTGTGTGCTGGTCGCAAGAGAAGATCTGCCCAGCCTGTTTAGCCGCTTACTGGCACTCAACTTTCTTACCGCGACTTCTCGTCGTGACAGGCGCGCCGGTGTCTCGTAAGCAGCTACTCTAGGAAACTGCGGCGATTACCTCCAAGTTGCATACCCCGCCTGCGCCACATCAGCGAAGCGTCCGGGAACGTTGCGCATTCCCACGTGTGCGGATTTGCCAATCCCGCGGCCGCCTCAAATAAGGTTCGCTTCACCGTCCCGGCCGCGCCAGCGATCGGGCAATATCGATGATGTCGTCGCGGGCGGCGGTCGGATCTTCCCGGTTCCAGGCCACACCAAGCCCGATCTTGAAATCGACGCCCCTCACCTTCTTCAGTTCAAAGCCGCGGTTGGGCAGATCCTGCGTCCATTCCGGCACGAAGCCGATGCCAGGACCGGCTGAGACCAGCGACACCAGCGAAAAGGTGTCGTCGCAGCTATAGGCGATATTGCCGGTCAGATCGTGCTCCTCGAAGTTTTCCGCGAAATAGCGCTCGCTGTAGGAGAGGTTCTGACGGGAGAAGGAGATGATCTTCTCACTGCGCAGATCCTCGATGTCGATCTCGCTCTTCAGCGATAGCGGGCTCTCCCTGGCGACCGCCAGCAGGTAACGCTCATGGGCAATCGAGAAGAAGCGTAAGGAGCCGATATTCTCCACCGGCCGGATGAAGCCGAGATTGACGACGCAGGGCCTTACTGGTCAGGAGAGGCTTGTCTTTGAGCTGCTACTCGCGGCAATTTGGCTTGCTTATGTCCTCCAATTGAGCGGCACATTGCTTTCACGGCGACACCGCTTGTCGGGCGGGATGCCGGCCCTCGTGATCGATTTGCTCGCGGTTCTGGTTCCGGCTGCTGCATTCTTGTTCGTTGGGTCCCGTGATCGAAACCTCTATTGCGCCATTTGGCTTCTCAAGCCGTTGCGCGACTCGACCTTTTTCAGGCTGCTGGCAAAGGTGGTCGCGAATGAATCGCGCAATCTGCTTGGCGTGACATCGGTGTTCGGCATCGTTCTTTTTGGTGCTGCGTTGGCCGGTTATATCATCGAGCGAGACGTCCAGCCCGATACGTTCGGCAGCATTCCGCAGGCGATGTGGTGGGCGGTCGTGACGCTGTCGACGACTGGCTACGGTGACGAGATCCCGCAGAGCCTTGCAGGTCGAGTTCTGGCCGGATTGGTGATGATGAGCGGGATCGGTATTTTTGCACTTTGGGCCGGCATCCTCGCCACCGGCTTCTACGAAGAGGTTCGCCGCCAAGACTTCGTTCGCAACTGGCAATTGATCGCTGCCGTACCCCTGTTCCAGAAGCTTGGTTCCGCTGCACTGATCGAGATCGTTCGGGCGTTGCGGCCGCGCATTGTCCCCGCAGGTGCCGTGATCTGCCGCAAGGGCGATGTTGGCGATCAGATGTTCTTCATTGTCGAGGGGCGGGTCACCGTGGCGACACCCGACCATCCAGTGGAACTCGGTGCCGGAAACTTCTTTGGCGAGATGGCGCTGATCAGCGGCGAACCGCGCTCAGCGACGGTCAGCGCAGCAACCGAGGTATCGCTGCTGTCGCTCTACGTCGTGGATTTCCAGATGTTGTCGAGCAGTAGTCCTGACATCGCGGAGACCATCCGCAAGACGGCGCTGGAGCGGCGGGGCGGGCCGCCGAAGGAATAATCCAAGCCGGCGGGCTGCGGCAATGCCGCAGGCGGTAGGGGTTACGCCTTGACCGGCTCATAGCGCAGGATAATAGCGCCGGCCGCGGTCGTCGTGCTGTCGAGTCATGCAGCGACTTGGCATGCCGGTCAGCGACGACACCATCCTGCGGCAGTTGACGCCGGATGCAGCGGGTGCAGCGGGTGCTCAACTCAATTCCGAGACACGAGTGACTGGAATCGATGACTGGAGTTGGCGGCGCGATAATGGGCCGCCGTCCACGTTGGAGTCGAAGCCGCTTCGAGATCCAGAAACCGGTCAAACGCCGGCATGATGGTTCCCCGGCAGACCGACGGCCACCTCTTCGACCAGGCGCTTCAACTCCGCGATATAAGCGGCGCGTGTATCGTCCTCCACGCGCGTCAATGAACGACGCCTTATACGCTTCGGGTATGGAAATGCGCGCGCCTTTGCTGGTCACACGACAAATCCGAATGTGTATTGCCGTCAGAAGCCTTATCGAGCTTTCAACGACAACACCAAGGTCATGGGGTTCGCCGGCGAGGCCATAAACCCATAATGCTCATAGAAGGCCTTGGCTTCGTCGGAGATTGCGTGAACGAGGAGACCGCGAATACCCATGATATGCGCTGCCTGTCCGGTGCGCAGCACGGCGTCCTGCAACAGTGCGGATCCAATACCTTTTCCCTGCCAGTTGCGGTCAATGGCCAGACGGCCAAGCACCGCCATGGGAACGGGATCGGGCATGTTGCGCCGGATTGCTCCCGGCGCATCTGCGACCGCGAGCGCTCCCGATGACAGGCAATAATAACCTACAACGCGCTCGCCTTCGCACACCACATAGGTTCGCGAGGCACCGCTGACCTGATTGACCCGTGCCCGGCGGCGCAGCCATTCATCGAGGCTGTCGTGCCCGCTATCGAAGAGCTGGAGATCGTGCGCCTCGCCGAGAAGCGCCGGTGCTGACAACATTACGGCTGCCAGGGTTTGGGAGCGTTCATCAGCCGTTCGAAGCCTTCGCCGCCCGGCGGCTGGTCGAGCACGGCCAGATAGTGTTTATAGCTGTCGGGATCGACCTGCACCAATGTCTGCTCGAGAAGCGCGTCTTCGGCGGCGCGGCGCGCGGCGTCGATCATGAAATCCGAGCGGGTTTTCCCGTGGGCCTTGGCGGCACGGTCGATCAGGACGCGGACGTCCTCACGAACCTTCAAATTGACGGGGCGTTTATGGCTGTCGGTTGCGTTTTTACTGGTCATGGCATTTTTTCCTTCAAGGCCAACATAGCACAAACGCATACACAATGTGTATCTATTTCTTGCGGCATCGCGGTTCGATGGCCTTAAGCCGCCATTTCAGCTCTCCGGACATGAGCGTCGACGGCTTCCATGGCGAACGGGTCCGGCGTCACTCCCAGTAGCAAGCTCGCCCTCAATCTTAGGAAGCTGCGATAGCCGGTTCGTTGCATCCATCTCGATGTTCACGCTCATGTCCTGAACCTCGATGATGAAACTGCGGTTGGATGTTCGAGCAAAGGGGCGGAAGCCAATGAGCAGCTCAATAGTGTCGTCTTCCCCATCGTCGCCCCCCTCATACTTAAGGAAGTTATCACAAAGATGGACAAGAAATGTTAAGTCATTGCTAAAATACAATTCACGTACGTGCATGCGTGGCGAAGCTCTATTAAAGAAACGGTGCTACAAGGGTAATCGTTGTCTTGAAAATCGCCGGTATGGTTCAACAATTGCTGCGTTACTGCTTTCTTCCGTCGTTGCCGCGCGTTGCCTTCAACCTGCTCTCGGCCTCAAGTATTGCCTCGTCGATCAGCCTTAGCCGCCGTTCAACTGAAGCGTCATCTCGATCATCGTCGGCAGGAACCCCAAGGATTCGAACAGACGCTGACCTGCGTCGTTGCGATGCGCGGTCGACAACACAACCTGCTGAGCACCTAAAGCACGAAGGCTCTCAACTGTAGCCGTGAGCAATGCCCGCCCTACGCCTTGGCGTCGCCGGGCTTGATCGACGAAAATGTCGTGGATCAAGCCCGCGGGACCACGCAACGCCATGTAGTCCGGCCCTTCGACGCCGGCATAGACATAGCCCGCGACGACACCGTCTACCTCCGCCGCGAGAACGAGCACGTCAGCTTTTCCAAGCTGGCTCTTTAAATAAGACGAATACATCGCGGGCGTGCGCGAGCTTGCCGCAATGAACCGTGACCGATCCCACGCGTGGTGGATCGATATGAGCTGAGCGCCATAGTTCCCAAGGACATCGACGTCCTCCTCCCTTGCAGCCCGTATTCTGACGTCGCTGTTCGTTTGCAAATCGATCTCCATGCCCCTCACTGCCTGGAGCTTATGTCAGCCACGATACCGAAGCGCTTCGACCAGAACCGAGAACGCGGCCGAAGGTTGCCGCCTGCTCGGATAGTAGAGGTGGTAGCCCGCGAACGGCGGACACCAGTCTTCCAGTACCCGGACGAGCTGCCCGCTAGCGACGTCGTCGGCAACATGGTCTTCCATCACAAATCCCAATCCAAATCCGTCGAGGGCCGCGCGCACGATCATATTCGTGTTGTTGAAGGCAAGCTGTCCTTCGACGCGCACACGCAGTTCGCGTTCGTCCTTCTCCAGCTCCCAGGCATAGAGGCCACCACCGCTCAACATCCGAAGATTGATGCATGTATGCGCAGCTAGGTCCTGGGGCGTGATCGGTTCCGGATGCTGGGCGAAGTACTTTGGAGAACCGACGATCGCCATGCGCAACTCCGGCCCGATCCGAACCGCGACCATGTCCTTCGCCAGTGCTTCGCCCAGACGCACCCCGGCGTCGAAGCGTTCGGAGACGATGTCGGTCAGGCTGGAGTCGATCACGAGTTCGACGTTGATCTCCCGATACTCCGGCAAGAGCTTCCGCAGTGCCGGCCAGAGCACGGTCGTCGCAGCGTGTTCGGACGTGGTGATGCGGATGTTGCCCGCCGGGCGCTCGCGCAGTTCGCCGAGCGACGCCAGCTCGGTGCCTATGCTGTCCAAGGCAGGCCTCAGCGTGGCGAGCAGGCGCTCGCCGGCCTCCGTCGGAGCGACGTTGCGCGTCGTCCGCGTCAAGAGGCGAACGCCGAGACGGGCCTCAAGTCGGCGGATCGTATGACTGAGGGCGGACTGCGAAGTTCCAAGCCGTGCGGCAGCACGCGTGAAGTTCTGTTCTTCGGCGACCGTCATGAACGCATTGAGATCGACAAGTTCCTCGCGCCTCATTCATGAACTCCTAGCATCGATCGCTTCCGGATTGCGCAAGTTGAAGCAGCCATTCGGATCGGTCAACCTTTGGATCGCGGCAACAGGGCGAGACTTGCGAAACTGCCGATTCCGGCTATGGCCACCACGGCAGCCAAGGGAAACGATGTTCCATCGGCAAAGGTGCTGACGGCCGCAGAGCCGACGATCCCGCTGCCATAGTGGAGTGCGCCGACGAGCGCGGATACGGAACCAGCCCGTTCTGGAAAGTCCTGCATCGCTCCGCCGATCGAATTGGCGACGATGAGACCCGACCAGGCAACGAACACGAAGAGCGGGATCGCCAGTCCTGCCAGCCCGCCCCAACCCGTGTACCCAGTTACCGCGAGCACGACGCCGCAGAGCGCCGTGCCTCCCGCGCCGAACCGAAGCAGTCCTCGGCTCCCGAACCGGGTCACGAACCGCGCGTTGAGGACGTTGGCAAGCATGATGCCGACGATCCCCAACGCGAACAGGACGCCGTAGAGCTGCGGCGCGACATGATAATAGTCGATGAAGGCGAACGGCGTTCCGGCAATATAGGCGTAGACGCCCGCGTAGAAGAAGCCTCCGACGGCGGCAAAGCCGATCAGCCGGTGGTCGACAATAAGACTTCCATAACCCCGCAGCGCGGACAGGATCGAATCCTTTCTGCGTCTTTCGATTGGAAGAGTCTCGGGGATCGTAAACAGCGCTGCAAGCGTCGCGACGCCGACGACCATCAGCAGCCAGAAGATTGCGCGCCAACCGGCGAACACGAGGATCTGCCCGCCGACGATTGGCCCCAGAAGAGGCGCCACTGCCATGACGGTGATGAGGGCCGACAGCATCTGTGCCGCTCGGCTTCCCTCGTAGAGGTCCCGCACCATCGCCCGCGACAGGACGACGCCAGAGCACGCGCCGACCGCTTGGACGATACGCCAGCACATCATCTCGGTCGACGTGCCGGACATGGCACAGCCGGCGGATCCCAGAATGAACAGAAGTAGTCCCGCCGCGACTGGCAGACGCCGTCCGTGCCTGTCCCCTAGCGGCCCCCACACAAGCTGCCCAAGACTGAAGCCGACCAGGAAGCCCGAAACGGTAAGTTCCATCGATCCGGCATCGGCGTGCAGGTCGCCCGCCATGGTCGGCATGGCAGGAAGATAGAGGTCGGTCGAGATCGACGCGAACCCCATCAAGGCGCTTAGGACAGCCAGCACCCTGAGCCTAGGCGGTATCTTCTCAACAGCGACATCCACCGCGAAGGCAGGAGCAGCTTGGGCAAGATCTTGTGACAATGGATAAGCTTTCAAAGGAGGAAGGCGCCTCTCGGCGCCTCCAGGGAGATCAAAGACCGGTGGTCTTCATGAGCTGTTCGGGATAGCGCTCGCCTTCGACCTGGATCTTGGCGGCGGCCTCGTCGAGCTCGGCGATTTCGGTCGACGTCAGTTCGACCTCGGCGGCGGCGAGGTTCTCCTCGAGACGATGCAGTTTCGTCGTTCCGGGAATGGGCACGATCCACGGCTTCTGCGCCAGCAGCCAGGCGAGAGCGATCTGGGCGGGCGTCGCCTTCTTCTCGTCGCCGACGCGACGGATCAGGTCGACGAGCGCCTGGTTCTTCTCCATGGCTTCCGGAGTGAAGCGGGGCAGCAGCTTGCGGAAGTCGTTCTCGGCAATCTTGCTGTCCTTGCCCATCGCACCGGTCAGGAACCCCTTGCCAAGCGGGCTGTAGGCGACGAGGCCGATGCCTAGCTCTTCACAGGCCTCCAGAATGCCGTTCGTCTCCGGCCCGCGCGTCCACAGCGAGTATTCGTTCTGAAGCGCCGTGACCGGCTGGACGGCATGCGCTTTCCGGACGGTCTGCGCGCCGGGTTCGGACAGGCCGAAATGCTTCACCTTGCCTTCGGCGATCAGGTCCTTCACGGCTCCGGCCACGTCCTCGATCGGAACGTTGGGATCGACGCGGTGCTGGTAGAACAGATCGATGACGTCGATGCCGAGCCGCTTCAACGATGCGTCGGCGACCTTTTTGATCTGCTCCGGTCGGCTGTTGGTGCCAGCCATCTTGCCATCCTGGATGTTGAAGCCGAACTTCGTCGCGATGACGACCTGATCGCGAACAGGGCGCAGGGCCTCGCCGACGATCTCCTCGTTGGTGTAGGGGCCATAGACTTCGGCGGTGTCGAAGAAGGTAACGCCGAGGTCGACGGCGTCGCGCACGAGCTTGATGCTCTCTTCGTTGGCGAGCGCGTACCCGTACGAGAAATTCAGGCCCATGCAGCCGAAGCCCAGCGCGGTGACTTCCAGTCCTTGTCCAAGAATTCTCTTCTTCATGATCGACACCTCTTTCATTTCGATGGGGCGACCATATGCCGATGGCCTCCTTGCGATTAGCCCGTTAGATTGGCATGCGGTTATGAGCCGAATTCATGGGTGGCCCGCTGAATTGGTCATCCTTGCTTCAATAGGTCGAAGTCAGAAGCTCGCGGAGCTTCCATGCTCCGCCCTTCCAGACGTAGGTTTCGGTGAACTGGAGCCGGTAGACGCCGCGGTGCTCGCCCATCCTGACCGTGAAGACCGCCCTGCCGGTCAGCACCGCCTCGCCGTCTTTCATCGCGACGGACGCACCCTTGGGTTCGATCGTCTCATAGACGAACCGGCCGGAGCGCAGTTCGTCGATCCATTCCCTCTTCGAGGAGACATGGCCGGTGATGTGGACGAAGTGCAGCTCGTCGTCGAACAACTCCTCCACGCAGTCGATGTCGCCGGACGTCTTCCACCCGAACTTCGCCAGGGAGAGTGCGAGTATCTCGTCCTCCGGAGCGGACGTCGGCCAGTTAGGTAGCGTCATCGGTACGAATACTGGAGAACGGCTTCGGGAAGACGTGCCCCGCGCACCTCGATCTCGGCCGACCGCTGATCGAGTTCGGTCGCCTCCGCGGGCGTGAGCGAGATCGCGGCAGCGCCGATGTTTTCAACGACCCGCTCCAGTCTGCGGGTTCCTGGGATGGGCACGATCCACGGCGTCCGGCCAAGCAGCCATGCCAGAGCGATCTGGGCTGGCGTGGCGTCCTTGTCCTTCGCGAATTCCTTGATCAGGTCCACGAGCTGCTGGTTCGCCGATATTGCATCCTTCGCGAACCTCGGGGAATTCTGGCGGAAGTCGGAGGACTCGAACTCGGTGCTGGCGTCGACCTTGCCTGTCAGGAAGCCGGCGCCAAGAGGACTCCACGGCACGAAGCCTATGCCAAGTTCTTCGCACAGCGGGAGGATTTCCGGCTCCGGCTCGCGGGTCCACAGAGAATACTCGCTCTGGATCGCCGTCACCGGCTGCACCAGATGTGCCCGCGTGATCGTCGATGCAGCGGCCTCAGAAAGACCGAAGTGCTTCACCTTGCCATCGGCGATCATGTCTTTGACGGCGCCTGCGACGTCTTCGATCGGAACGTCCGGATCGACGCGGTGCTGGTAGAGCAGATCGATCGTCTCGACGCCAAGGCGCTTGAGCATGCCTTCGGTCGCGCGCTTGACGTGATCCGGGCGACTGTTCAGACCGGGTCGGCGCTCGCCGGTCTCAAGGTCGATGTTCCAGCCGAACTTGGTCGCGATGACGACCTTGTCGCGGACGGGACCGAGCGCCTTGCCGACAAGAACCTCGTTCGTAAACGGGCCATAGGCTTCGGCTGTGTCGAAGAAGGTGACCCCGATGTCGAAAGCGCCGCGGATCACGCGGATCGCTTCACCTTCATCCGGGGAGGCCCCGTAGGTGGACGCAAAGCTCATCGTGCCGAAGCCCATCTCGGAAACTTCGAGGCTGCCAAGTAGACGGGTTTTCATGACTGGATCCTTTCCTGAGGTTGGAAAACGAACGGTGGCGCTATCGGTCGATCGCGGCGTCGAGCCCTTCGGACAAAGGCGCGCCCTTGATGTCGAGGGTGGTGAAGGCGACGTCAATCTTCTCTAGGTCGTCAGTGGTGAGCTCGACTTCTGCCGCGTGAAGGTTGTCGTTAAGATGCGTGACTGCCGTGCCACCTGGGATCGGAACGACCCATGGCTTGCGGGAGAGGAGCCACGAGAGTGCGATCTGAGCGGGCGAGATGCCTTTCTCCGCACCCAGGCTCTTGAGGAAATCGACGACCTTGAAGTTCGCCTCCAATGCCTCCGGCGTAAAACGCGGGAAGTCTTTGCGAAGGTCGTTCGGGTCGTCGAACGTCATGTCCTTGGTGATCTTGCCTGTCAGAAATCCCTGTCCGAGCGGTCCCCACGCGACAAGCCCGATGCCCAGCTCTTGGCAGAGTGCGAACTTCGCAACCTCCGGCTCGCGCATCCAGAGCGAATAGTGATCCTGGATGGCGGCGACCGGCTGGATTGCATGCGCCTTCCGGATGTTGGCCGCGCCGGCCTCGGAGAGGCCGAAGTGCTTGACCTTGCCTTCGGCGATCAGGTCTCTCACCGCCCCCGCGACGTCTTCCATCGGCACGGTGGGATCAACGCGGTGCTGGTAGAGAAGATCAATGCGATCGGTCCGCAACCGCTTCAGCGAAGCTTCCACGACGTCGCGGACATGTTGAGGGCGGCTGTCCAGTCCAACAATCTGATGGTTGCCGTCGATCTTGAAGCCGAACTTGGTGCCGATCAGGACCTGATCCCGGACCGGTTCGAGGGCTTCGCCAACCAGCTCCTCGTTGACATAGGGTCCATAGCCTTCGGCCGTATCGAACAGCGTAACGCCGCGTTCGGCCGCGGTTCTGATGACCCTGATCGCCTCGTTCCGATCGGTTGCCGGTCCGAGGCCAAAACTAAGCCCCATGCATCCGAGGCCGATGCTCGAAACTTCGAGACCGTCTCCGAGTGTGCGTGTCTTCATGATGAACTCCTAGAACCGCGGCCTTGCCGCCCAAATTGATCGTTGGACAATAGCCTCGTTGCTCACATTTCATTAGACGGTATAATCGGCATTCGGTTTTGAGAAAGATTCATAAATGCCCAAGGGGAATATCAACGACATTCAGGTCTTTCTGGCGGTGGCGCGCGAACAGAGCTTCACCAAGGCTGCGGCCAAGCTCGGCGTCTCGCCGTCCGCCGTCAGCCATGCCGTCCGGCTTCTTGAGGAACGCCTCGGAGTCCGGCTGGTCGCCAGAACGACGCGGAACGTGTCGTTGACAGAGGCCGGAGAGAGGCTGTTGAATTCGGTCGAACCGCATTTCGACGGGATCGACGCCGCCCTCTCGGCACTCACCGAACTGCGGGACAAGCCTGCAGGCACCGTACGTATAAACAGCAGCGATCACGCGGCGACGTCCTTCCTGTGGCCCGCGATCGAACGCCTCCTGCCCGGCTATCCGGACGTCACGTTCGAGGTCAGCGTCGACAACGCGATCGCCGACATCGTCGCCGAAAGGTTCGATGCGGGAATCCGTCTTGGAGAACGACTGGACAACGACATGGTCGCCATCCGAATATCGCCGGACATGCGAATGGTGGTCGTCGGCTCGCCGGACTATTTCAGCAAGCACGGCTCTCCGAAAGCCCCTCAGGAGCTGTCATCGCACTCCTGCATCAACATCCGGCTCCCAACGCATGGAGGCTATCTGGTCTGGGAGTTCGAGCGCGGCGGCAAGGAATACAAGATCCGACTGGACGGAGCCCTGACCTTCAACAACGCGGGCATGGCACGCACTGCGGCACTCGCAGGAGCGGGCCTCGGCTACCTGCTGGAAGACTTTGCGATGGACGATATTCGGCAGGGACGCCTCGTGACGGTTCTCGACGACTGGAGTCCGCCGTTTTCCGGCTATTACCTTTACTATCCGAGCCGTCGCCAGATGTCTCCTGCGCTCGGTCTTCTTGTGGAGGCGCTGAGATATCGCGAAACCTAGGCCTGCGCGCGCTTCCGACGTCGCGACCATCCAGCTAGAACGGCGTCGCCATAATAGGTTGCGACCGAGACGAGCAGCAGCACGGCCGCCCAGCGCACGAAAAACGGCAGCACGCTCACTTCGAAATCCCAGAAATCTACGCTGTAGCCGAATGACAGCTTGGTCCCGACGTCAAGCACGGAGAAGCTCATGAGCCCGAACCCGGCCGCCACGACCGCCAACCCTCTTGAAACCCACACCGTCGTCGGTCCGGCATACGGCAGTTCGAAAGCAGATTGGGCAATGGCGACGAGACGCGACCAGTGCAGACCAAGATGGACGCCGACGGCAACGATGACCCAGTAGGCCGAGAACCAGTGGATTTCGCTCACGACGGGACCGTCCGGCAGCGGAAGGAAGCGGAACAGGGCCCTGGAGATGGAAAGGCTCGATACCATCAGGATCAGCATGTTGAGGATCAGGGCGAGATGGAAGCCGACCACCAACACCCGGCGGAGACCGTAGCGGCCTTTCACGAGGTTCTTGAACCACGTGCGGTTGGTGTAGATATGCCAGGCGAGCAGCACGAACATCACGGTTCCGAACAGCTCGTGCGGAATGTTGTCGAGCCACCAGTAGCCCAGCGCGAGAAGCAGCAACAGTGCCATCGCGCCGGCGACCGCCACTCGCATTTTGAGCGATCGCCGTGCCTGTGCGATGACGGGAGCGCTCACGATCCGAACGCCTGCGCTTCAGGCAGCGTGAACATGAACTGGCTGTCCTGCCGCGACCTGTGGCAGGAATAGCAGCGGGCAGTGTTTTCGTCCGCCTTGATCGAACGATCGGGATGAAACCACTGGAAGGCCCACTCGTCGGCGCCCTCGCCCACTTTCTGCGAGACGAAGTAGCGGAACACCTTGCCGTTGCGGTAGTCCACCAGGACCATATGCGTTCCGACCGGCACAGGCGACCCTGCCTTCAGCGCGGCCAGTGCCTCGGGACTGGTCATCATGTGTTCGGCGGACACCCCGCGTTCCACGGTCGTGTAATGCTCAAGCTCCTCGATCGGCGGGAAGGTGACGGCATTCGCCTCCGCTCGAGCGCCTGGAAACTCGCCGTCCATCAGAAGCATCACCGACGCCAGCAGGACGACCAGCGCGGCGCCGGCGATTGCGATCGCTATCTGCACCAGTTTCTCTCTCACAAGCGAATCCTTCCGAGCTGCGCCCGCGCGTAGCGAACCTCCCATTTTTCGAGACGGTCAGGCAGATTGAAACAGAGCCAGATGGTAGCAAAGCTGTCTTCGCGCGATTAGCCCGCGAGATCAGCATGTCGCCATGAACAGTATTCATGAATAGCGGGGTGCGATGTCGGGTATTACTTGGTCTCTTTCTTCCCCGAGCCTGGGAGTGTCCCGCCCGCGGCCAGCACCTGTTCCACCGTGTCGACGTCGAGCAGCGCCGTCGCCCCGATTTCAACGTCGACAACCTGAATTCCACTGCTCTTCACGAGCGAGCGTGCGCCGATGTCCCCTTTAAGCTCCTGAAGGTCGCCGTGCAGGATTCGTGGGAAGATAACTGGATTGCCTTGCGTCCCATGGCCGACGGCGCGCACGATGGAATTTGCGCCGGAACCGCGGAAGGCGGCGACAAGAACGTCGAGATGCTCGGTCAAAAGATCGGGCATGTCGGCCAGCGTGATCATGATGCCGTCTGGAGCTGTTCGCGCAGCCGCGGCTACGCCCAGTCGCAGCGAACCGGCCATGCCGCTTTCATAGCCCTCGTTGCGGATGATGCGGCACGGCAGGTCGTGGATCGGCGCGGTAACCTCTTCGTGTCGGTGACCCGCGACGACGAAGACGCCCGTGCAATCGCAGCCCAATGCGTTGGTGACGGATCGCCGAACGAGCGGAATACCGTCGAAGGTGGCCAGCAGCTTGTGGGGGCCGCCTTCCCCCATTCGGCTCGACCGGCCTGCCGCCAGGACGACGATGGCGACCGACGCACCTCGTTCCGCATTCATCCGTGTACCGCAAGGCGGGCTGCCGCGACGTCGGCAAGTACGGACAGGGCAAGCGAACTCGCGTCCCGCGTCGGACCGAAGAATCCAATAGGTGCCTTGATGCGGTCGATCTCGACTTTTGACCAGCCCGAAGCGCGCAAACGCTCCTCGCGACGTCTGTGCGTACGCGTGCTGCCAAGGGCGCCAATGTAGAAAGCAGGTGACTGGAGGGCCGTTCGAAGAACCCGGTCCTCAGCATCGAGATCGTGGTGAAGCACCACCGCCGCCGTCGCCTCGTCGATCGTGTCCTCGCCATTCATCGCCTCTTCTCGCCAGACGGCGTCGTATCCCGAGGCGTTCGCCACTGAAGCCACCGCTCGGGCCTCCAACGTTTGACCGGAGATGACGATCCTTGTGCGAGGTCGGTACAAGCTTATGAATTCGTCACTGTTCCATCCTGACCGCGATGGTGGGTCCACCGCGCGGAGCCGCTCATAGGCAGGATGGTAGCAGAGCGCCGTCCTCCGTCGCTGTCGCAGGCCTTCAAGGACTCCGTTGATGAGCCCGCCGTCCTTCACGACATGGAGGGCGATCGTAATGCCTCCCCCGCAAGGCAGTACGATGTCAAAGAACGGCGACCCCTCGCCATACCGGATCATGCGATCGCGTCGCTCGGCGATGGCGACGAGAGCCTCGGAGGCGACGGCCGCCTCGACGCATCCGCCAGAGACGTAGCCACAGAACCTTCCGTCCGAGGCAACCGCAAGCTGAGAGCCGAGCGAACGGGCCGCCCCTCCGCGGATGTCGACAAGCGTCGCAAGGGCGACTTCGCCCCCTTTCTGCAAGACAGCCGCAGCGAAGGACAGGATTTCTTCGGGATCGTCGGTCGGGATCGCCCGGACCGGGGTCGGAAGAGAGAGCAGAATCTGGTCCATGTCACCGCCTCAGGCCACGTCGGGAAGCTCACCGATCAGCTTGTCGAGCGTGATCGGATAGTGACGGACCCTGATGCCCGTCGCGTTGTAGATCGCGTTGGCGATCGCCGCGGACACGCCGCAGAGACCGAGCTCTCCGATCCCCTTTGCCTTCATCGGCGACGACATAGGATCCGTCTCGTCCATGAAAATCACTTCCTGGTGCGGGATGTCGGCATGCACGGGAACCTCGTAGCCGGCGAGATCATGGTTGACGAAGAAGCCGCGCCGGGTGTCGATTGCAAGCTCTTCAGAGAGCGCACCACCTGCACCCATAGTCATCGCGCCGATGACCTGGCTGCGGGCGGTGATCGGGTTCAGAATGCGGCCGGCGGCGCAGACTGCGAGCATGCGTCGAATTCGCGTCTCACCCGTGGAGACGTCGACTCCGACTTCCACGAAATGCGCCCCGAACGTCGATTGCTGGTGCGTCTTTGTCAGGTCTCCCCATTTTATCGTGTCTTCGCCGACAAGTCCTTCATCGGCTGCGGCCTGCGCCAGCGGCACCGAGCGGTTGCCTGACCTCACCTGTCCGTTTTCGAAGACGACGTCTTCCGAGTCGAAGCCGAGCTTGCAGGCGACGGCTTCGCGGAGCTTTACGCATGCGGCGTAGACGCCGGATGTCGCCGAGTTCGCGCCGAACTGGCCGCCGGAACCGGCCGACACCGGAAAGCGGGAATCACCGAGCTGGACCGCCACCTTGTCGATGCCGACGCCAAGCATCTCGGCCGCCGTCTGGGCGATGATCGTATAGCTCCCGGTGCCTATGTCCGTCATGTCGGTCTCGACGGTTACGACGCCCTCCTTGTCGAGCTTCACCCGCGCGCCCGACGGCATCACGAGGTTGTTGCGGAGCGCAGCTCCGACGCCCATGCCGACCAGCCACTGTCCCTCGCGGCGGGTGCCTGGCGCGCCACGTCGATCCCAGCCGAACGCCTTGCTTCCACGCTCGAGGCAACCAATGAGGTCACGATGCGAGAACGGCCGTTCAGGTTTTTCGGGATCGACCTGAGTGTCATTGACGATGCGGAACTGGATAGGGTCCATGCCGACCTTCACGGCCATCTCGTCGATGGCAATTTCGAGCGCCATCAGTCCCGGTGCTTCGCCGGGCGCGCGCATCGCGTTGCCCTCGGGAAGGTCGAGCGTCGCAAGGCGCATCGCCGTCATCCGGTTTGCCCCGGCGTAGAGAAGCCGTGTCTGATTGACAGCCGTTTCAGGCCCGCCGCCCGGAAGGTCACCTGACCAACTCTCATGGGCGATCGCGGTTATCTTTCCGTCGCGCTCCGCTCCGATGCGAATACGCTGGATTGTGGCAGGGCGATGCGTCGTGTTGTTCGCTATGAAGGGCCGTGGGAGCGCTACCTTGACCGGCCGCCCGACCGCCTTGGCGGCAAACGCGGCGAGGACAGCGTCGGAACGGAGGAACAGCTTGCCGCCGAAGCCGCCGCCGATAAACGGGGACATCAAGTGGATCTTCTCCTTATCGATCCCTAGCGTCGTCGCGAGATCGGTGCGCCACCAGTCGATCATCTGGCTAGACGTCCAAACCGTCAACGCGTCGCCGTCCCATGCTGCGATGGACGCGTTCGGCTCCATCATCGAGTGCGACTGGTCAGGGGTCGAATAGGTTTCGCTCAACGTGACCGGGGCCGCCTCGAAGGCGGCCTCGAAATCGCCGACTGCCGTGTCCGGCTCCTGGGAGTCGTCGGGCTTTTCTGCCGATGCCATGGCGGCCTGGAGATCGAAGATCCCCGGCTGTTCCTCATAATCCACCTTGATCAACGCCGCTGCGGAACGCGCCTGTTCGAAGGTCTTGGCGACAACGACGGCGACGGCCTGATGGTAGTGCTGGATCTCGGAGCCACCGAAGAGCTTGGCCGTGTTGAACTTGCCCTTCTTCAAGTCGCCCACGTCGAGCGTCGTGACGACGGTGAGCACCCCTGGCGCTTTCTTGGCGGCGCTCGCGTCGATCGACTTCACTTTGCCCTTGGCGATCGCCGCACCGATGGGATAGCCGTAGACGTAGGACACGTCCTTGTCGTGCCATTCGTAGGCATACATCGCCCGTCCGGTGGTCTTGAGTTCACCATCTAGGCGGTGGATCGGTTTCCCGACCACCTTCAGCTGGTCGATTGGATTCGTGGTTGCTGGTTTGTCGAACTGCATGATTATCCCCTAGCCTCCATCATGACGGCGCCGAGCGTTCTCTCGACGAGGTCGATCTTGAAGCGGTTCTGCTCGGTGGGACGGGCCTCCGCCATCAGCACGGCAGCGGCAGACTTGGCGCCCTTCCTGAGCTCGGCATCGGCCTCTTCGACGCGCCAGGGCTTATGGGCGACGCCCCCGACGGCAACGCGGCCCGTCCCATCCGGCTGGATGATCGCGCCGACGGACACGAGCGCGAAAGCATAGGATGCACGGTCCCTCACCTTCTTGTAGACGTGCTTGCCACCGATGGGTGGCGGCAGGACGACCGCGGTGATGACTTCGCCGGGTTCAAGTGTCGTTTCGATATGCGGCGTCTCTCCGGGAAGACGGTGGAAGTCCGCCATCGGAATGGATCGCTTCGTCCCGTCGGCCTTCACAGTCTCCACCACGGCGTCCAACGCCCGCATGGCGATCGCCATGTCGCTTGGATGCGTCGCGATACAGGCGTCGCTAACCCCGACCACCGCGTGCTGGCGGGTGAAGCCGCCGATCG
>NZ_AJWE01000112.1:0-18214 GCF_000281145.1 Rhizobium sp. CF142
TGACGAAGCCGTTCATGGACCACATTCCGAGGATGCAACTCGGCCGGTGCGTTAGCATCGATGGCCAGGGCGAAGATTGGGCGGGTCCTAACAGTGAGAGCTAGACACTAAAGTCCACCTTTACCGCGAGAATGTCGGAAATATTTCACTTGAAATTGTAAAAACAACCCTTAATGTGTGGCGCGGGGCGTCAATCTTGACCGATTGCAACTTTTTGTATGGCTGGGGGTATTATGGACGGCGCTGTAGGTGCTGAGCCCGTTAATCAAATGAACGGGCAGATTTCCGAAGAGACCAAAAAGAAGCTGGCAGGCGCCAAAGCCGCCCTTCAATCTACGTTCGGTCAAGTGGTGCTGGCCATGAGTTCGGTGCCGCGTTACCGGAGCCAGATGATTTCTGATCTGTCTCATCTCGTGATAGATCCCCTGATTAACGACCGCGTTGCGATTGCGACGCCTAAGGCGTCAAGCGGTATCGAGCCGCCGGCGATCGCCATTTGGGCGACCGTCAGCTCGGAAGTCGATGCACGAATTTCGGAGCAGACAAAAGCCGGCGTTTTTCCGATCCGGCTGAAGCCGGAAGACTGGAAGAGTGGCGAGATCGTCTGGTTGCTTGACGTGATCGCTCCGACTCGCGAGCTCGCGACATTGGTGCTGACGCAATTCCATCAGGTTGCCAAGCAGGACAGTATCAAGATCCACCCCATGGTCGCGCATCTCGTTGATCCTGAGGTTCTTTCCAAGTTGTCTACGACAGGTTCGTCCCCGTCGGACACAGTTGGTGACGAACCAAGCAAGCATCTGAACTGACGCCTCGCTCGAGGCGTCATCCACCGTTTCCCCTCAGTTTGCGTGAGACAGGCATGTCGATCCGGCATGGCGTAGCTATCGTATTGGCACGTTCCAACCTTACCGGCATACTACGGTTGAGGGGCGGATTTGCATCGGGACGGAGAGATCGGTCCCGCATGCGCCGAACGTCGATGCGTCCTCGCATGATATTTCTAGGATCGGTTCTGATTCCCACTGTCTTGGCGGGCTGCGATACTCTGGGTTTTCATACCTGGCGTCGGAACCAGCTGGCACAAAACGATTTCGTCGCGGGGTCATGACGTTGCTCTGGTTCTCCATTCAACAGCGTTCCGCTGTACGCCAAGCATGGCTGGCCTCCGCTTTGTTGTTCTCCGCGTTGACCATCAGCGGCTGCGACAACCTTTTCGCGCACCATTTCCACTGGTTTCAGAAACTGACCGTGACGGTTGACACGCCTTCTGGCCGGAAGAGCGGTGATGAGGTCATTGAGGTTAAAGCTGAGTATTACGCCAAGGGAACTTACATCGGAGGGGCGGCGCGCTTTGACATCGCGGGCGAGGCTGGCGTCATTGAAGTATTGCCTGGTAAATATCTCTTCGTCCTTCTGCGCGGATTCGATCAGTCCGCGGCGCTCACGACCTTCGTTTCAGAGATCGACCTCGACAATGACTTTGAAGAAGAGAAGAAGAGACAACTCGCCGAGATCGGGGCATTCGAAAATTCAGTGCAGACGAGTGAGCTGTCACGCGACCTCTATCCCGTATTTGTGACATTCCGTGACATTGCCGATCCGGCCTCTCTCGTGGTGGTGGACCCCAATAATCTTGCAAAGGACTTCGGGCCTGGCGTCAGATTACGCTCGGTTACGATTACCGTTTCGCCTGAAGAGACTATCCCGAACGAAGTTCATAAGATCCTCCCTTGGTTGGAAGTCGTTGGACAGCAGCGCGGCGGTGTTGTGCCGAGTAAGAAGCGGTTCGAGTCCGAACTTACCCTTGCAGAGAAAATCAGACCTTCAGAATTCATCACTTTCGATAGATGGAGACGCGACTAATGCCCGTCAGCCAAGAGCTCATGTCCGCAATTCTTGCCTTGGACTCCTATAACCGCGACTATCACGCGGGTTTCGAGATCAACGCGAGCAAAGTTGGTTTCTATTCCGCCCTCAACAGTCGCCAGCTCGTTGGAGATGTTCAATATAACACTTGGGCTGATGCTGGCTTCTACGCTGCCGCCTACCAAAGCGATGCCGGCGAAATGGTCATCTCCTATCGGGGTACCGACGACGTTACGCTCGAATCGATCCTCAACAATACAACGATTGATGTCTGGAAGGGTTGGACGATTGGCGGCGGCTTCATCGGGTCCGCGAGCCAGGCAGACGAGGCAATTGACTTTTATCAGAAGGTCACCGGCAAGAATTATTGGGAGACTGCGGCAAATACCCAGCTGGTCGGGCATTCTTTGGGCGGTGGACTGGCTGGCTTTCTGTCATTCCTCAGCGGCACGACTGGCCGCGGGTACGATTACATGCCCTTCGGGCTGGCGGCGTGGCTGCAAAACTACGCGCTGGAATCTGGAGGAGTGGACCATGAGCTCAATTACGGCAATTTCTCCGGAACGTTTACGTCGGGCGAGATCCTCCAGTTCCTTCGCAGTGGCGCCATCCAATCCGTTCTCGGCGGGCTTTTATCAAGCATCCCCGGTCTGGCTGCGCTTGGCGCCACAGAATCGATACTAACGCAATATTTCGAGAGTTTTGTACCGAAAGACGAGTTGCCAAGTTATGGCGGTATGCGCGATCCGATCGCTCTTCATAGTCAATCGCTTCTCGTTTCATTGGAATTCGCCAAGGAAAATGGTCACATTTCCTGGCAATCGATCTCGAAAGATCTCCTGGATACGCTCTTCAATGACAAAATCGGCAAAGCTGCCGGTTTTACCGGCGAGGGCAAACAAGGTATCTACACAGAATCGGCTAAGCTCATGACCGCTATTGCCTATTCGGCACTGGATAGTGGTTCGGCGGGCAATGACGCCGACTATGGGTATGTATTCGGCAACACGGCGATCAAAGCACTGTTCGACGATGCCGACGCGCTTGGTTGGCTCGTCAACACCGGGAAAACAACCGATATCGTCGAAGATGCCATTCCCGGGCTGACGGAGGCGCTGGTCCAATTCGCCGGGCTGATGGCGATCCGGAAGATCAATTACCATCAGTACCAGAACGACCCCAACGCCGTATACCATCCGGAAAAAGGCATCATCGGTCTCTTCGACAGCAACGGGGCGGAGGTGACCGGCGGTGATGGGGCGCAGCTTCTGACGGTCAACATTTCACAGGACCTATGGGGTCTCGGCAAATCTTCGACCGAAGACGATTTCATCAACATCGTTGGCATCCAGACCATCCTGGAAAGCCTCTTCGAAAAAGGATTGGGTTCCGTCGACGAGAGCCTCATTTCATCGGCGGTGGAGGAACTTTACAAGGACCCAAGCGCCAATGATTTTTCAGTGCCGAAGACTGTCGGCTCGCTCGCATATTCGCTTTCCGACGATCCGTTGGTCCTGACCCTCGGTGATACCGCAGACGGCTATGACCGATATCACGCCGGGCTCTTCGCAGCGACTGACGGTGACGACCAGATCACCGGCAGCGATGAGAACAACATCATTGCAGGCGGCGACGGCGACGATACCCTGACCGGCCATCTTGGTCGCGACCTCCTGGTCGGCGGCAACGGGTCCGACACTTTCATCGATTCCGTCACTGTCGCGGATCATCAGACCGGCCGGCAGAACGAGAACGATGTCTATATCGGCGGCAATGAGAATGTTGGCCTTCTGACCGATTTCCTCGAATGGCTGGCCGGAGCCGCCGAGACCGACACTGTTCGCTATACCGTCGACAATCTGACCGAAGACAATCCCGACACACCGGTCGACGAAAGTGCCCTGCAGCAGGAGGGCGTCAGGGTCACCGACCTCAAGGTCAACCACGATTTCGGCGGCATCGAAGCGCTCGAAGTCACCGTCGAGGACATGGCAACCGGCAAGGCCGGGACCGACATCCTCGTGGCGATCGACAAGATCGAACTCTCGGATCGCGCCGACGAGCTCATAGTGTCTGACGATTCCCTGGACGCGCCGATCCTCATCGACATGGGCAAGTCCGGCCGCATCCAGTCCGAACTGCCCGAAGGCGAGTCGCTTTCTCCCAACGCCTTCATCGAAAAAGTCGACGTCGTCGACTATTCGGGCCTGTCGCATGGCATCAACTATCTGAACGGCGTGACTTCCAACCACGACGACGTGGATACGCTCGATAACGTTTTCCAATGGCAGGGCTATGACCAGGAACTGAAGACCATCGTCGACTATTTTGCCAATGGCGCCCTTGGCTTCAACAACGCCCTGCACGTACAGGGCGCCGACCAGGTCAAGCTCAGCGACCACGACGACGTTCTGATCAGCGCCGAATTCGGTTCGCTCATCACAACGGGCGAGGGCCAGGACAAAATCTGGTTCACCAACGGCATCGGAGTGACCGATCTCAGCAGCGAAGACCGGATCGCGCTCGGCGGTGTCTTGACGCTCTATGGCGGTCTCAAGAACGAAGCATCTGAGGATCCCTACGCATGGGGACCCTATGGAACCTCCTATGGCCTGAACGCCGAAGGTGAGCTCGTCATCCGCAACGCCTTCTGGCATGTGACCAATCCGGATGGCACGCCGTCGGATGAGGTCGCTACGATGTATGTGCTGAACTGGAAGGACCGCACGACTGCCGGACCGGGTGGTGAGGGCGAGGTTGGCCCGGGCGGCATCTTCCTGGCCGAATACCACATGTCTGCCATCCGCTTCCGCGACATCACGCAGGATATGAAGGGCCAGTATTCCGTCTTGGGCGAAGGGGCTTTCGATATCCTCGGTCTGATGATCAAGACGCTCACCGGACACTACTGGGGCGGACAGGATCCGCTGGTGCTCGATCTCGACGGCGACGGCATCGAACTCACGGCCCTCGATCGTTCGAAGTCCAAGCTCGATCTCGATAATGACCTCTATGCAGAGTCTTCCGGCTTCGTCGGTAAGGACGACGGCATTCTCGTCCGCGACCTGAATGGCGACGGCAAAATCACCGGGTCCGACGAGATGTTCGGCAGCGCAGCGATGTCCGGATTGGCGGCGCTCGCCCTGCTTGACGGCAATCATGACGGCAAGGTCGATGCCACCGATAGCGGGCTCGCCGACTTCAACGGCGACGGCGCGATCACCTCGGCCGACACGTTCTCCTCCTTGCTCATCTGGCAGGATGCCAACGAGAACCACCGCACGGATGCAGGCGAACTGAAGACCGCCACCGAGCGTGGCATTGCCTCGATCAATGTGACACCGAACACGGGAACGACCTCTCAGACGGTCAACGGCAACACGATCGCAAGCACCGCCGGCTATACGCTTGCTGACGGCACGGTGCGCACGATCGCCGATGTGCTGCTTAAACTCGACAATCAGGGCACCACCTATGTCGGCGCACCCATTCAGGTTTCGAATTCGGTCCTCGATCTCGCGGACCTACGAGGACGCGGCACACTCGTTTCACTGCATGAGGCGATGAGCGTGCTGCCGGCGGCCGAAGCGGCCGTGCGCGCTGCTGTCCAGACACTTACCTCGCCGGTCCTGTCGGCGTTGCGTGAGGCAATCCGGCCGATCCTGACAGCATGGGCCGAGGGCTCGCCTATCAAGATCGGTGCCAATATCATTACCGGCGCTGGGGGACTGACGTCCTATGACGACCTTGCCATCGTTCGCAAGGACGGCAATATCGTCGACTATGCGTGGGGTGTTTCCTCTTCGGGCGACAACACATCGGATATTCCGGGCATTCGAATGGCCTCGGGAGTCATCGTCTCAAGCAGTGATGGTACATCCGGTCGGGGCGAACTCTCTGGCCTGTTGTCACATTGGACAGGCGGTGGGTCATCGATTGTTGTTACGACCGGAACGGAACTCCACAATGGCGTTTCGGTTTCCTATCTCGACTATCGCAACGGCGACGACTATCTGCGCATCTATAACTATCAGAAGGCCAGCTGGAGCAGCGGCCTTGCGTCTTCGGCCAATCACGCGCTTGGTGGCGGCATCAGTATCGAAACTGTCGCAGGATCCGACTTCTCCTTCTATGAACGGCTGATCGGAGAATCGCTGCAGGCCTTCTTCGTGGCGCCCAATTCCGCGAGCGACGGCTACAAGGCGGTCGCAGCCTTCCTCGACAAGATGGACGACGCCCTCAATCTCTTTGCCGTGCGCCTCGCCGTGCAGAGCGGGCCGCTTGCGCACTATTTCGAGAGCATCGATTACAATGCCCAGAGCGACGGCTTCACCTCCAAGAGCGGCACCCAGATCGCGTCCGTCTTCACAGCGCTTCTCGAAGATGCGGAGCAGAGTGCCAACACGGTGTCGTGGCTCACTGAATGGAAGCCCTTCTTCGACGTCTTCCTGTCTGATTATTCCCGCGGCTCCGGATCGCAGAAGAACACTTACGCATTCCTGGCGCAGAACATGCTCAATGCGGTCGAGCAGCATGCCGGCGGCATCTCGGTCGTCGACTTCGCGCATGCGTTCGGGATGGCGCAGGATCTCTTTTTCGCCGGCACAGGCGAGGTCAATGGCAGCGGGCAGGACGACATCCTGATCGTCGATGGCGGCGAGACCGTCGTTCGCGGCGGCACGGGTTCCGACAGCTATATCATCGGTAGGAGCTTCGGCTCGACCGAGATCTTCGACGACGATGGTCTGGGCGGCAGCGTCGACACGATCCGCTTCTCCGCGCACAATGCCGGCGACATCATCGCCTCGCGCGATGGCATCGACCTTCTGCTGACCGACAAGATCACCGGCGCGGTGCTGCGCATCACCAATGAGTTCGAAGGACGCTGGCCCGGCTCGATGATCGGCGACGCCTCGCGCGATTACGGCGTCAACCAGATCGTCTTCAAGGACGGTTCGGTCTGGACGAAGGTCGAGATTGCCGAAGCCGTCTCGAAGATCGACGACGCATCGACCCATATCGTCGGCACGGCCGATATTGACGTGCTTGAAGGCGGCAAGGCCGACGACCTGCTCGAGGGCGGCGGCGATACCGACATTTATCGCTTCGGTCGCGGCGACGGCAAGGACACGATCCACGACTACGAGGACAACGCCTTCCGCAACGATCAGGACATGCTGCAGTTCCTCGACGGAATCCGCACCGGCGACCTGATCTTCCAGCGCGACGGCGCCTCGAGTGACCTCGTGATCCGCTTCAAGGACAACCCGCTCGACCAGATCACCATTCAGGGCCAGTTCGCGGCCACCTATACCGGCGTCTACGGCACCTGGTACATGAACCGCGTCGATCTCTTCACCTTCGACAACGGCACCAGTTTGACCAGCGATCAGGTCGCAAACCTCGTCCTGAAGGCCTACTCGACGGACGGCAACGACCAGCTCTACGGCATGGAGCGAGAGGACATCCTGCGCGCCGGCAAGGGCGACGACTTCATCTCAGGCGGCAACCAGAACGATACGTATCTCTATGCTCTCGGCGACGGCCACGACATCATCCAGGACGGCATGACCAACATCCTGTCCGGAACCTTCGACGTTTTGCGCTTCGGCGCCGGCATCGACCGCGATGACATCAGCTTCGGCAGGGTGGATGGCGAACGCAACTCCATTGTCATCTACGTCAATGGCGCCGAAGGCGGCATTATCCTGCGAAACGAATTCTCCTACGCCGCTTCGGGGGTGTTCGGGGACATCTACTTCGATCGGATCGAGAGCATCGAGTTCACCTCAGGCGACCAGAGCATCGCGTGGTATGACCTTGCGACCACGGTTATCGCCGGCCAGAAAACCGACGGCGCTGACGTCATCGATGGTTTCGATCTCGACGACGTGCTCGATGGCGGAGCAGGCAACGACACCCTATACGGCAACAACGGCAATGATACCTATGTGTGGGGTCGCGGCTACGGCAACGACCAGATCCAAGAGCGCGGAGCCGGTGCTCTGAACGGCGGCGACTTCGACAAAATCATCTTCCATGACAACGTCACCGCCGATGACATCGTCCTTTCACGCACGCCCGGAACTAGCGATATCATCATAACGCTGAAGGATACGGGCGAGACCCTGACCCTGATCGGCCAGGTTTCTTATAATGCCATCAATTACCGCCCCGATCAGGTCGACGAGATCCATTTCTCGGATGGCGCAATCTGGTACGCGTCCGACATCCGCGCCCATTATCTGCTCGACGCCAAGACCGATGGCGACGACCATATCTATGGGTTCTGGACGAGCAATACGCTCGACGGAGGCGCCGGCAACGACATCCTGGAGGGCGGTGACGGATCCGACACCTATGTCTTCGGCTATGGCTATGGTCATGACGAAATCCGGGAAAACTACGGGATCGTCACCTATGCCGACGATGATGCGGTTCAGTTTGCCGCTGGTGTTGATTTCGACGACGTCACCTTCCAGCGGTCGGGCGAATACGACTTGCTGATCTCGCTTGCCGACTCGAGCGACACGCTTCTGATTACCAACGGATTCTATGTTGGCGTTTGGGACATGAATGACGTCGAACGTTTCCTGTTTGCCGATGGCACGCAATTGACGCGAGAACAGATCGGCCAGCGCATCATTGCGCAACAGAGCACCTCCGGCAACGACACGATCAATGGCTTCGATATGAGCGATACGATCGATGGCGGAGATGGCAACGACGCGATCTATGCCAGGGGCGGGGCGGATGTGATCACCGGCGGGCGTGGCAACGATACGATCGATGGCGGAGGCGGCGCCGATACATACCGCTACAGCCGAGGCGATGGTCAGGACACGATCATCGACGGCGACTGGAGCAGCAGCGGCGACCGGCTTGTCTTCACCGACGTCACCTCCACCGAAATCTCCCTCGTGCGCAACGGCAACAGCCTGCTGATCGTCATTGCGGAATCCGCGCCGGGCATCGGCGATGGCGGATCCGTGCTGCTGAAGGACACGATCGACGGCTTCTATGAGCGCGGCATCGAAATGATTTCGTTTGCCGACGGCGTCTCCTGGTCGCGGGATGTATTCGTGGCGAAGGTCATCAATCAGCAGGGCACGCCCGGCGACGACACGATTAATGGCTCCAACATTGCCGACACGCTTGCCGGCGGCAAGGGTGACGACACCATTAACGGCGGCGGCGGCTATGACACCTATGTCTATGCCCGCGGTGACGGCAACGATACGATGTTCGACGGCGACTGGAGTGGCAACGGCGACCGCCTGCTGTTCGTCGATATCAATCCGGGCAACATTTCGCTCCTTCGCCAGGGCAACAGCCTGAAGATCCTGATTGCTGAAACTGCACCTGGAGCAGGCGATGGCGGCTCGATCCTCTTGCAGGATACACTCGACGGCTTTTACGAGAAGGGCTTCGAGACCATTCAGTTTGCCGACGGCACGAAATGGACGAATGCCCAGGTCCGGCAGATGGTGATAGACCAGGCGGCGACCAACGGGGATGATACGATAAACGGCACGGGCCAGGGTGATATCCTGCGCGGCGGCGCCGGTAACGATACGCTGAATGGCGGCGGCGGGAGCGACGCTTATGTCTACGCCCGCGGCGACGGCAACGACACGATATTCGACGGTGACTGGAGCGGAACGGGCGACCAGATCCGCTTCGTCGACATCAATCCCGATGAGGTAACGCTCGTTCGTCAGGGCAACGATCTGAAGATCCTGATCCGAGAGAGTGTTGCGGGGGCGGGTGATGGCGGTTCGATCCTGTTCCAGGACACGCTGAACGGCTTCTACGAAAAAGGCTACGAGACCATACGATTTGCCGACGGCACGCAATGGACGAACGTCCAGGTCCGTCAGATGCTGGTCAACCAGCAGGCGACCGACGGCAACGACAATATTGTTGGCTTCGGCCAGGGGGATGTGCTTGCCGGCGGACACGGCGACGACACGTTGACCGGTGCCGAGGGCAACGATCTCTACGTCTGGGCGCGCGGCGATGGCAACGACACGATCGTGGAAGGAAACTGGTCTGGCGGCGACCGCCTGCAACTTTCCAATGTCAACCCACAAGACGTCACCTATCTGCGCAATGGCAACGATATCGTCATCGTCATCCCCGAAAGCGTGCCCGGTGCGGGCGATGGCGGCTCAGTTTCGCTGCCCTATTTCCTGGACGGCTATTACGAGCGCGGCGTCGAAAGTGTTCTCTTCGCAGACGGTACGATCTACACGCGCGCCGAAATCCTGCCGCTGCTGCCGATCATTCCGGCAACCGCCGGCAATGACAGCATCGATGGTTCGAACGGCGCCGACATATTCGAGGGAGGCCGCGGCAACGATGTGCTGAACGGTCTTGGCGGCAACGACACCTATCGCTACGCGCGTGGCGATGGTGCCGATACGGTGATCGAGGGCAGCGCTGGCGGCACCGATGACCGGCTGGTGTTTACCAACATTACATCCACCGAGGTCTCGTTGTCGCGCAACGGCACCGATCTGACCATCACGATCCCGAAGAGCGGCCCGACCGTCAATGACGGCGGCAGCGTGCTCATCAGAACCGCGCTGGATGGCGACCAGGGAGGCGTCGAAAAGGTCGTCTTTGCCGATGGGGTCGAGTGGACGAAAGACGATATCAGGGTGAAGCTGCTCGCTGCCGTCAGCACCCCGGGCAACGATACCATCACCGGCTTCAGCAGCAGCGACGATATTACAGGAGGTCTCGGCAACGATACGATCAACGGTGCCGGCGGCAATGACACCTATCACTATACCCGGGGCGACGGAAATGACATCATCACCGAGGCGGCCGCGAATGGCGTGGCCGACGCGATTCTCTTCAGCGGAATCGTTGCGAGCGACGTGAGTTGGAGCCGCAGCGGGAGTGATCTCGTCCTGACGATCGCTCCGACTGTCACCGGTGGCGGGGACGGTTCGACGATCATTCTCAAGGGCGCGCTGGATGCGAATGCCGAGCAGGGGATCGAGCGCTTCGTATTTGCCGACGGAACGGTCTCTACGATCATCGATTTCGCCTCGAAGATCGTCAACGTGGCCGGCACCACCGCGGCGGAAACGGTAAGCGGCACCAACGGCTCCGACATCATTCGCGCAAATGCCGGCAACGACGTCATCAACGGCGGCAGTGG
Organism: Rhizobium sp. CF142; assembly: GCF_000281145.1. NCBI lineage: Bacteria > Pseudomonadati > Pseudomonadota > Alphaproteobacteria > Hyphomicrobiales > Rhizobiaceae > Rhizobium > Rhizobium sp. CF142. Next base: position 11,042 of record NZ_AJWE01000112.1, read on the forward strand.
CAACGATATCTACCTCTACCAGCGCGGTGACAGCAGCGACACGATCAACGACTATGACAGCGGCGGGGCGAATGACCGCCTGGTTTTCACGGATATAAATGCATCTGCCGTGACGCTGCTCCGCAGCGGTATCGATCTGTCACTCGCTATCTCACCGACAGTGCCGGGCGGCGCCGATGGCGGAACCATCCTCATCAAGAACGAACTCGACGAGTATTATGCGCGCGGGCTTGAGCAGATTGTCTTTGCCGATGGCACGACGTGGTCGAGAGCGGACCTGCGCAATATGGTTCTGCAGCAGGCCGTCACCGCCGGCAACGACGTCATCGACGGCTTCAATGTCGCCGACACGATCCGCGGCGGCAAGGGCGACGACAGCCTGAACGGCCAAGCCAACAACGACACCTACCTCTACGCCCGTGGGGACGGCAACGACACGATCACCGAATGGGATAGTGCGGGCGACGATGATCGTCTGGTATTCACCAACATCAACGCGAGCGATGTGATCTTGGTGCGCACCGGCATCGACCTGAAACTGGTGATCGCCGAGAGTGCGGCCGGCGCCGGCGACGCCGGATCGATCCTCATGAAGAACATGTTGGACGAGTATTACGCGCGGGGTGTCGACAAGGTCGTCTTTGCCGACGGCACGGCCTGGACGCGGGCAGACTTCCGCACGAAGGTGCTGGAACAGGCTGCGACCGCCGGCAATGACGTGATCGACGGCTTTAACGTCGCCGATACGATCCGCGGTGGCAAGGGCGACGACAGCCTCAACGGTCAAGCCAATAGCGATACCTACCTATATGCCCGCGGTGACGGCAATGACACGATCACCGAATGGGACAGCGCGGGCGACGATGATCGTCTGGTATTGACCAACATCAATGCGAGCGATGTGACGCTGGTGCGCACCGGCATCGACCTGAAGCTGATGATCGCCGAGAGTGCGGCGGGCGCCGGCGACGCCGGGTCGATCGTGCTGAAGAACATGCTGGACGACTATTATGCGCGCGGTGTCGACAAGGTCGTCTTTGCCGATGGCACGGCCTGGACGCGCGCGGACTTCCGGACGAAAGTGCTGGAACAGGCCGTGACCGACGGCAACGACGTCATCGACGGCTTCAATGTCGCCGACACGATCCGCGGCGGCAAGGGCGACGACAGCCTGAACGGCCAGGCCAACAACGACAGCTATCTCTACGCCCGCGGTGACGGCAACGACACGATCACCGAATGGGATAGTGCGGGCGACGACGACCGCGTGGTGTTTGCCGACATCAATGCGAGCGACGTGACGCTGGTCCGCTCCGGGATCGATCTGAAGCTGGTGGTCGGTGAAAGTGCGGTCGGAGCCGGCAACGCCGGCTCGATCGTGCTGAAGAACATGCTGGATGACTATTATGCGCGCGGCGTCGACAAGGTGGTGTTCGCCGACGGCACGATCTGGACGCGGGCAACGATCCGCACCAAGCTGCTGGCGCAGGCTGCTACCGACGGCAACGATGTGATCGACGGCTTTAACGTCGCCGATACGATTCATGGCGGCAAGGGCGACGACAGCCTGAACGGTCAGGCCAACAGCGACACCTACGTCTATACCCGCGGTGACGGCAATGATGTTATCACCGAAAATGAGAATGCCGGCGGTAGCGACCGCCTGGTGTTTGCCGACGTCAATGCTGCCGATGTGACATTGGTGCGCAACGGCAACGACGTGATGGTGCTGGTGGCCGAGAGCGCTGCCGGCGCTGGCAACGGCGGGTCGGTTACGCTCAAAGCGTCCTTGCAGGATTATTATGGACGCGGCGTCGACACGATTGTCTTCGCCGACGGCACCACCTGGTCGCGGGCCGACATGGTCGCGCATGTCGCCTATGTCGGAGGAACGGCCGGCAACGAGACGATCAGCGGAACGTCAGGCGCCGACGAGATCCGTGCCGGTGCCGGCAATGATACGCTTGTCGGTGGCGCAGGAAACGACACCTACGTTTATTCGGCCGGAAACGGCAACGATATCATCGATGAGCAGACGTCGGGGACGGATCTTGACGTCGTTGCCCTTCGTGAGCTGCTGAAGAGCGAAGTGCGGTTCGAGAGATCCGCATCAGCACCGAATGATGTGTTGATCCGTGTTCTTGCCACCGGCGAGGCGGTAACACTGAAGAACCAGTTCAACCTCTCGGGTGGCGTCGAATCGATCGTCTTCGCCGACGGCGAGACGCTCGGCGGCGCTGCGGGGTCACTCGATGCCGCCCTCAAGGAGTTGGTCGCCATTTACGGGACCACGGGCAACGACAATCTGCCGGGGACCGCCGATAGCGACACCTATGTCTATCTCGGCGGCAGCGACATCATTGATGAGCAGACGTCGGGAACGAGCAGCGACGTCCTGCGTCTCGACGGTCTCCTGCGAAACGAGATCCGCTTCGAGCGGAGCGGCTCTGTGCCAAACGACGTGATCATTCGGGTGTTGTCGACGGGTGAGACGATCACTCTCAAGAACCAGTTCAATGCCGCAGGCGGGGTCGAATCCATCGTCTTCAAGGGCGGCGAAGTCCTTGGCGGTGCTGCGGGGGTCCTGGATACGACCCTAAAGGGACTGGTGAGCATCGTGGGGACTGCCGGAAATGATACGCTCACGGGGTCGTCCGATGCCGATACGTTTATCGGCGGGACGGGCGACGACCGCTTCAACAGCGGTGTGGGCAGCGACATCTACGTCTATGCCAAGGGTGACGGTAATGACTATATCGACGATGAGTCCAGCTCGACCGTTGATGTCGATGTTCTCCGGCTGACCGATCTCAACGCCACGGACGTGATCCTGACACGGGCGGGGGTTCACTCTATCCTCACGGTGATCGAAACCGGGCATACAATCACCTTCGATGAACAGTTCTACAATTCCGCCTACTGGGGTTTGGAAAAGATCGAGTTTGCGGACGGGACGACCTGGGATCGGGCGCAGATACAGGCGGCCTCATGGTTGCGCGGAACGGCTGGCAACGACACGCTGACCGGCACCGGTGGCAACGACACGTTCGTGGGCGGCGCAGGTGACGACCGGTATAACAGCGGCGCAGGCAGCGATGTCTATATCTATGCCAAGGGCGATGGTAACGACTATATCGACGACGAGTCCGGATCGACGGCCGACATCGACGTCCTTCGATTGACGGACCTCAATGTCTCCGACGTGGTCTTCTCGCGGGTGGGCGTCCACTCGGTTATGACTGTCATAGAAACCGGTCAGACGCTCACGCTCGATGAACAATTCTACAATACCGCTTATTGGGGATTGGAGCGCATCGAGTTCGCAGATGGTACCGTGTGGGACAGAACCCAGATTCAGGCGGCGTCCTGGATCCGCGGTACAGCGGGAAGCGAGACGCTAACCGGCACTGCTGGCGACGACACGCTGAGCGGTGGCGGTGGCAACGACATCATCAATGGTGCTGCCGGCAACGATAGCTTGTATGGCGATGCTGGCAACGACACGCTGAACGGCGGTGACGGAAACGACACCCATTTCGGTGGCGGCGGCGACGATCTGCTGATCGGCAATTCCGGCGTCGACACCTTTGATGGCGGCGAGGGGATCGATACGCTCGACTTCACCTACTACACCGCAGCCAGCCACACGATTGACCTGGCCGCCGGTCTGGTCACCTTCTCCGAAGCTGCGCCTGCAGAACAGATCCTGAATATTGAGAACGTCATAGGTGGCTCAGGCGTAAATGACATCCGTGGTTCGGCCGCCGACAACAGGCTGGATGGCGGTGCCGGTAATGATCTGGTTTCGGGCGATGACGGCAACGACATTCTGATCGGGGGTGCCGGCAATGACGCGCTCACCGGCGGATCGGGCGATGATGCCTTCGTGTTCAAGGCGGGCTTTGGCAAGGACACGGTGACCGACTTCACGGCTGGTGCCGGAACCGATGACTTCATCGATATCAGCACCAACCTCTTCAGCGATTTCGCATCCGTGTTGGCGGCTGCTTCGCAAGTGGGTGGAGATACGGTCATCAGCTATGATTCCAACAACACGGTCACCCTGAAGAACGTCGCGTTGACGAGCCTGCATCATGACGACTTCCGTTTCACCACCGCAGCGTGACGAGAAGGCGCTCATTTTGAACAGGACCTCAGAACAGCCGCCACAGGTTTTCCTCGTGGCGGTTCTCTCATCGCTCCGCAAAGCCTTCCTGGGTGTTGGGCTGACGAGCTGCGTCATCAATATCCTGGCGCTGACCGGTTCCTTCTTCATGCTGCAGGTCTACGACCGGGTCATTCCCGGCCGTAGCCTGCCGACGCTCGTCGGCCTCGGCGTCATCGCTGCGACACTCTTCCTGTTTCAAGGCGTCCTGGAACTGATCCGGTCTATGCTGCTCGTCAGGGTAGGAACCGCCGTCGACGAGCGTTTCGGCGACCGCGTCTATGGTTCTCTCATCCTGTTGCCGTCGCGCATGCAGATGCCGGGCGACGGGCTGCAATGTGTGCGCGATCTCGATACTGTCCGGGGTTTCCTGTCGGGGCAGGGGCCGACGGCCCTCTTTGACATGCCGTGGATGCCCTTCTATCTCGGGCTTTGTTTCCTGTTTCACTTCTGGATCGGGGTGACGGCTCTGGCAGGCGCCGTTTTGCTCATCGGATTGACGGCGCTCACCGAAATCCGGTCACGCGCTCCGGCAAAGGAGGCGGCCAAGCTTGCCGCCGAGCGCATCACCCTTGCCGAAGCCACCAAGCGCAACTCTGAGGCCGTACTGGCGATGGGCTTCGGGCGGTTCATCGGGCAACGGTGGACCGATCTCAACCGGCGCTATCTCGCCAACCATGTCGCTGCCAGCGCCGTTACCGGAGGGCTGGGAACGGCGTCCAAGATCCTGCGGATGATGCTGCAGTCGGGTGTTCTGGCGGTGGGTGCCTATCTCGTGATCAACCAGCAAGCAACGGGTGGGATCATGATCGCAAGCTCGATCCTGGTCAGCAGGGCGCTCGCCCCGGTCGAACTCGCAATCGGCCAGTGGAAGGGTTTTGTCGCGGCGCGACAGAGCTGGGCGCGCCTGACAAAGCTGATGACGCTGATGGCGACCGAACAACGCGAGGTAACCCTGCCGGCGCCATGCAAGAGCCTAACCGTCGAAGGCTTGCATGTCGCCGCTCCCGGAAGCCGAAACCCGATCGTCCGAGGTGTTTCCTTCAAGGTTTCGGCTGGCGAAGCCGTGGGGATCATCGGCCCAAGCGCTTCGGGAAAGTCCACACTTGCCCGCGCTGTCACCGGTCTATGGCTACCGCTCAGCGGCGCCGTCAGGCTGGACGAGGCGATGCTCTCACAATGGGACCCGCACGAACTGGGCCGGCATCTCGGCTACCTGCCGCAGGACGTCTCGCTGTTCGAGGGCTCGATCTCGCAAAACATCGCCCGTTTCGACCCTGAAGCCAGGTCCGAAGCCATCATCGAGGCCGCAAGAGCTGCGGGCGTTTACGACATGATCGTGCAGTTTCCCGAAGGTTTCGACACCAGGGTTGGCGAGCATGGTTCTGCACTGTCTGCCGGACAACGGCAACGCGTTGCACTGGCACGCGCGCTCTACGGCAAGCCGTTTCTGGTGGTTCTGGACGAGCCGAATTCCAACCTGGATGCCGAAGGGGAAGCAGCGCTGACGCAGGCGATTTCCGGGGTCCGCGCCAGAGGAGGCATCGCGCTCGTGATCGCCCACCGGCCGAGTGCGCTCATAGCCGTCGATAAGGTCCTTGTCATGGGCAACGGCCAGATGCAGGCCTTCGGGCCGAAGGACGAGGTGCTGAGCAAGACCACGAAACCGTCGAAGCCCGCGCCGCAGCCCGTTCGCTTGCTGATCGCCGGCGAGGAGACAGGATCGTGACGGCGACCGGAGCGCCATCGGCCGAGCGCGCCGTCCGCAGGTTGACGATTGCCGCCCTCAGCGTCGTCGCCTTGCTCGGCGGGGTCATGGGTGGCCTTGCAGCGACCACGCATCTCTCAGGCGCCGTCATTGCAACCGGCACCGTCGTGGTCGATAGCTATGTGAAGCCGGTCCAGCACCAGAAGGGCGGCACTGTCGGCGGTCTTTTCGTTAAGAACGGAGATACCGTTGAAGCTGGCCAAATCCTCATACACCTGGACGACACACAGACGCGCGCCAATCTCTCGATCGTCAGCAAGCGCCTCAATGAGCTCACCGCCCGCACGGCTAGGCTCGAATCCGAGCGAGACGGTCTGGACGCCATTGAATTCTCGAAGGAACTCCTCGCGAGGGTATCAGACCCGGAAATCAATCGTTCGATCGAAGGGGAAAAGCGGCTGTTTGCCGACCGTCGATCCTCGCGCATGAGCCGTAAGGCGCAGTTGCGCGAGCGTATCGAGCAGCTGAAGCAGGAAAGCGAAGGCCTATCGGCACAGGAAAACGGCAAGCGCCAGGAAATCGCGTTGATCGAAAAGGAACTTGTAAGCCTGCAGCGCCTATTTGATCAGGGGCTTGTTCCTGCAAACAGGGTGTATGCCTTGCAGCGCGAGGCAGCGAGCCTCACTGGCGAACTCGGTAGTCTGGTTGCCAACGAGGCGCAGACCAAGGGCAAGGTCACCGAAACAGAGCTCCAGATCATCCAGATCGACGACGATCAGCGCAGCGAGGTTTCCGATCAATTGCGGCAGGCCGAAAGCGATATCGGCGAGTTTTCCGAGCGCCTCGTGGCTGCCGAGGATGACCTGCAGCGCATTGATATCCGTGCACCGCAAGGCGGCATCGTGCACCAGCTGGCCGTCCATGCGCCCGGCGCCGTCATTGCGCCCGGCGAAGCGATCATGCAGATCGTCCCGGATCGTGACGCGCTGGTCGTCGAAGTCAAGCTTTCGCCGACCGATATCGATCAGGTCAGCGTCGGCCAGGCGGTCCATCTGCGGTTTTCTGCGTTCAGCCAGCGCAGCACGCCGGAACTTAATGGCGTTGTCACCAGCATGGCGGCTGACCTGACCTCCGACCAGCGCTCGGGCCTCAGCTACTATGTCGTGCGTGCCAAGGTTTCCGACGGGGAATGGCAGAGGCTTGGACAAGTCACACCTGTTCCTGGCATGCCGGTCGAGGCGTTTATCCAGACAGGTGAACGTACTGCGCTTGCCTATCTGACGAAGCCGTTCATGGACCA
>NZ_AJWE01000113.1:0-70129 GCF_000281145.1 Rhizobium sp. CF142
TCGAGCCCCGTCACTCGCGCCATTTCAAAGCAGGCGTCAATTTGACGCTGTCTGTCCGGTTTCGTGGTATCCTCACGGTCCGAAAGGTCCAATGCGCGGGTGTAGCTCAGTCGGTTAGAGTGCCGGCCTGTCACGCCGGAGGTCGCGGGTTCGAGCCCCGTCACTCGCGCCACTTATCTCCGAAAAGCCATGCAGTTTCCGAGGGTCAGCCATGCGACCTTCCGCGACATTTGCGGATTTGTCGCGACATCGTTGCATCTGCTTGATAATGTCCGTCTCACGCTGTTCGAATAGCTTCTGTAAAAGTCTTGCGCCGGGGCTCCGGCTGCGCTAACCACGGCTTGTTGCAACGCACGTTCGCTTGCCGGGCATTTGCCCAGTTGCGCCGCCCGGCGCCGCCCGCAAGCAGGGATGAACATGATGACTGAACTGCTCAGTTCCTATATTCCGATCGCTATTTTCATCGGCATCGCGCTCGTTATCGGCCTGGCGCTTCTCATTGCGCCGTTTGCCGTTGCCTTCAAGGCGCCCGATTCGGAAAAGCTCTCGGCTTATGAATGCGGCTTCAACGCATTCGACGACGCTCGCATGAAGTTCGACATCCGCTTCTATCTCGTGTCGATTCTCTTCATCATCTTCGACCTTGAAGTCGCTTTCCTCTTCCCGTGGGCCATTTCCTTCGGCGCCATCGGCTGGTTCGGCTTCTGGTCCATGATGGTCTTCCTGCTCGTGCTGACCATCGGCTTTATCTATGAATGGAAGAAGGGAGCCCTGGAATGGGAGTAGCCCCCGCTAGCAATCAGACGCTCGTATCGCAGCAGCCGAAGGGGATTATCGATCCCTCCACCGGCAAGCCGATCGGCAGCAACGACGCGTTCTTCGGCGAGATCAACAACGAGCTCGCCGACAAGGGTTTCCTTGTCACCTCGACCGATGAGCTGATCAACTGGGCCCGTACCGGCTCGCTGATGTGGATGACCTTCGGTCTTGCGTGCTGCGCCGTCGAAATGATGCAGCTCTCCATGCCGCGTTACGACGTCGAGCGCTTCGGCTTTGCGCCGCGTGCCTCGCCGCGCCAGTCGGACGTCATGATCGTCGCCGGCACGCTGACCAACAAGATGGCGCCCGCGCTCCGCAAGGTCTACGACCAGATGCCCGAGCCGCGTTACGTCATCTCCATGGGCTCCTGCGCCAATGGTGGCGGCTACTACCACTATTCCTATTCGGTCGTGCGTGGTTGCGACCGCGTTGTGCCGATCGACATCTACGTGCCGGGCTGTCCCCCCACGGCGGAGGCGCTGCTTTACGGCGTGCTTCTGCTGCAGAAGAAGATCCGCCGCACCGGCACGATCGAACGCTAAGGGCAAGGACAGAGAATTATGAGCGAAGCCCTTACTGAGCTTTCGTCGTACCTTTCGGAAGCGCGTGGCAATCTGATTGCCGCCTCGCAGCTCAAATATGGCGAGCTGACGCTGACGACGACTGGCGATAACCTGATTCCGCTGCTGACCTTCCTGCGCGACGACGCCAAATGCGGCTTCGTCAACCTGACGGACATTTGCGGCGTCGACTGGCCACAGCGCGAGCTGCGTTTCGATGTCGTCTATCATATTCTGTCGCCGAAGCAGAACCTGCGCATCCGCGTGAAGGTAGCGACCGACGAGGATACGCCGGTTCCGTCCGCCTGCGCCGTTTATCCCGGCGCCGACTGGTTCGAGCGCGAGACCTGGGACATGTATGGCGTGCTCTTCACTGGCCACCCGGACCTGCGCCGGATCCTGACTGACTACGGTTTCGAAGGTCATCCGCTGCGCAAGGATTTCCCGACGACCGGTTTCGTCGAAGTTCGCTACGACGATGCGGCAAAGCGCGTCGTTTACGAACCTGTCGAACTGAAGCAGGAATTCCGCAATTTCGATTTCTTGTCCCCTTGGGAAGGCACGGAATATGTGCTGCCGGGCGACGAAAAGGCGAAGCAGTAAGTTTGAGGCGTGTGGCGGGCCGAAAGTCCGCTGTTCACTGACTACCTGAAAAAGCGAGCCCATCGCCATGACCGAACATAACGTCCGTAACTTCAACATCAATTTCGGGCCGCAGCATCCGGCAGCGCACGGCGTTCTGCGTCTTGTGCTGGAGCTTGACGGCGAAATCGTGGAGCGCGTCGATCCGCATATCGGCCTGCTGCACCGCGGTACCGAAAAACTGATCGAGACCAAGACCTATTTGCAGGCCGTTCCCTACTTCGACCGCCTCGACTACGTGGCGCCGATGAACCAGGAACATGCCTATGCGATGGCGGTCGAAAAGCTGCTCGGCATCGAGATCCCGATTCGCGGCCAGCTCATCCGCGTGCTCTACTCGGAAATTGGCCGTATCCTTTCGCATCTTTTGAACGTTACGACGCAGGCCATGGACGTCGGCGCGCTGACGCCGCCGCTCTGGGGTTTCGAAGAGCGCGAAAAGCTGATGGTGTTCTATGAGCGCGCCAGTGGCTCCCGCATGCATGCCGCTTACTTCCGTCCGGGCGGCGTTCACCAGGACCTGCCGGAACAGCTCGTGCAGGATATCGGCAAGTGGTGCGACGAATTCCCGGGCAAGCTCGACGATATCGACGATCTTCTGACCGGCAACCGCATCTTCAAGCAGCGTAACGTCGATATCGGCGTCGTCTCGCTGGAAGATTGCTGGGCCTGGGGCTTCTCGGGCGTCATGGTGCGCGGTTCGGGCGCGGCCTGGGATCTGCGTCGCGCGCAGCCCTATGAATGCTATTCGGATCTCGAGTTCGACATTCCGATCGGCAAGAACGGCGACAACTACGATCGTTACCTGATCCGCATGATCGAGATGCGCGAATCGGTGAAGATCATGAAGCAGTGCGTGAACCGCCTGCTCGGTGATGCCAAGGCGGGACCGTTCTCCTCGATCGACGGCAAGGTCGTGCCGCCGAAGCGCGGCGAGATGAAGCGTTCGATGGAAGCGCTGATCCACCACTTCAAGCTCTATACCGAAGGCTATCACGTTCCGGCCGGCGAAGTTTATGCTGCCGTCGAAGCGCCGAAGGGTGAGTTCGGCGTCTACCTCGTCTCCGACGGCACCAACAAGCCATACCGCTGCAAGATCCGCGCTCCGGGTTATGCGCACCTGCAGGCAATGGACTTCATGTGCCGTGGCCACCAACTTGCCGACGTCGCGGCCGTTCTCGGCTCGCTCGACATCGTGTTCGGCGAGGTGGACCGCTGATGCAGGCTCTGCCGTTCGCAGCAGCACTTCTTCTTTCGGCTTCCGGCGCCTTCGCGCAGGATGCCGGAAAGCTCGGCACGCCGCTGGGCCATGAGGAAGCACAGCCGCCGGCAGAGCAATCGTCCATGGGCGATCTTTTGTCCAAGGGCTATCAAATCAAGGCTGCCGTGCCGAATGGCGGCAAGTTCGTAGTATTTATGCAAAAAGACCAGTCGGCCTATGCCTGTGAAATGCAGTCTTTGACTGCTTCGCGGTGTGGAACGCTAAACTGACAAGGCGTGAGGAAGAATGTCCGTTCGTCGATTAGCCGAAGATCAATTCCAGCCGGCCGCATTCGCTTTCAGCGATGAAAACGCGGTCTGGGCGGAAAAGACGATTCAGAAATATCCCGCAGGCCGTCAGCAGTCCGCGGTCATTCCGCTGTTGATGCGTGCGCAGGAGCAGGATGGTTGGGTCACCCGCCCGGCGATCGAAAAGATCGCCGACATGCTGGACATGGCCTATATCCGTGTTCTCGAGGTCGCAACCTTCTACACCCAGTTCCAGCTTCATCCCGTTGGCACCCGCGCTCACGTGCAGGTCTGCGGCACGACGCCCTGCATGCTGCGCGGCTCGGAAAAGCTGATGGGCGTCTGCCGCAGCAAGATCCACCAGCATCCGTTCGAGCGCAACGCCGAGGGCACGCTCTCCTGGGAAGAGGTCGAATGTCTCGGGGCCTGCGTCAACGCTCCGATGGTGATGATCGGCAAGGATACCTACGAGGACCTGACGCCGGAGCGCCTGGAAGAAATCATCGATACGTTCGCGGCCGGCAATGGGGCGAGCGTCAAGGTCGGCCCGCAGATCGACCGTCACCTGTCCTCGCCCGAAGGTGGCCCGACGACCCTGTTGAACGATGTTGCTGTCACCCGCACCGCGGTTAACAAGGCCCCGGCTACTGCACCGGCAGACGGCGCCACTGTTCCGCCCTCCGAGGCTGCGCGTCCGAAGAGCACCGATGCAGAGACCAACGCGGCGCTGAAGACGCCCGCAACGGCACCGAAGGCATCCGCCAAGAATGCCAAGGCTGCCGAAGTTCAGCCGCTCTCCGGCACCGCCGCTTCCGAACCGGCGCCAAAGGCCGCCGCTGATGCTGCTGCCAAGCCGTCGTTGACCGACAAGAATCGCCCGGCCGGCATCGAAAAGCCCGCCGCTCCCGATGATCTCAAGATGATTTCCGGCGTCGGTCCGAAGATCGAAGCAACGTTGAACGAAATCGGCATCTTCACCTTCGCGCAGATCGCGGGCTGGAAGAAGGCCGAACGCGAATGGGTCGATGGTTTCCTGAATTTCCGCGGCCGCATCGAGCGCGACGACTGGGTCAAGCAGGCCAAGGCGCTCGCCAAGGGCGGCGAAGCGGAATATATCAAGGTCTTCGGCAAGAAGCCGCGGTAAGAGGTGTGAGATATGTTAGAAGATAAGGACCGCATCTTTACCAACATCTACGGCCTCAAGGACAAATCCCTGAAGGGTGCGATGAGCCGCGGCCACTGGGATGGCACCAAGCAGATCCTCGAAAAGGGCCGTGACTGGATCATCGATGAGATGAAAGCTTCCGGCCTCCGTGGCCGTGGCGGCGCAGGCTTCCCGACGGGTCTCAAGTGGTCGTTCATGCCCAAGCAGAGCGACGGCCGTCCGCACTACCTCGTCGTCAACGCCGACGAATCGGAGCCCGGTACCTGCAAGGACCGCGACATCATGCGCAACGATCCGCATACGCTGATCGAAGGCTGCGTGATCGCAAGCTTCGCCATGGGCGCCAACGCTGCCTATATCTATGTACGCGGCGAATATATCCGCGAGCGCGAAGCCCTGCAGGCCGCAATCGATGAATGCTATGACGCCGGCCTTCTCGGCAAGAACAACAAGCTCGGCTGGGACATGGACATCTATGTCCATCATGGTGCCGGCGCTTATATCTGCGGCGAAGAAACCGCGCTGCTCGAAAGCCTTGAGGGCAAGAAGGGCCAGCCGCGCCTGAAGCCGCCGTTCCCGGCCAATATGGGTCTCTACGGCTGCCCGACGACGGTCAACAATGTCGAATCGATCGCCGTTGCCCCGACCATCCTGCGCCGTGGTGCCGGCTGGTTCTCGTCCATCGGCCGTCCGAACAATGTCGGCACCAAGCTCTTCATGCTCTCCGGTCACGTCAACAAGCCGTGCACCGTCGAAGAGAGCATGGGCATCACCTTCCGCGAACTGGTGGACAAGCACGCCGGCGGCATCCGCGGCGGTTGGGACAACCTGCTGGCCGTCATTCCGGGTGGCGCATCGTGCCCGATCGTTCCGGCCAAGGACATCATCGACTGCCCGATGGACTTCGACGGTCTGCGCGCTGTCGGCTCCTCCTTCGGCACAGCCGCCTCGATCGTCATGGACAAGTCCACCGACGTCATCAAGGCGATCGCCCGTATCTCGGCCTTCTTCAAGCATGAGAGCTGCGGCCAGTGCACGCCGTGCCGCGAAGGCACCGGCTGGATGTGGCGCGTGATGGAGCGTATGGCACGCGGCAACGCCCAGAAGCGCGAAATCGACATGCTGTTCCAGGTCACCAAGCAGATCGAAGGCCACACCATCTGCGCGCTCGGCGACGCCGCCGCATGGCCGGTGCAGGGTCTGATCCGTAACTTCCGTCCGGAAATCGAAGCCCGCATCGACCAGTATACGGCCAATGCGCTCGATCACGGTGCGGTTCTGGAGGCGGCTGAGTAAGCGCATGACGATCAAGGCATCCGACAGCAAGGTTGGAGAAGGGGCAGCCGATTTCGCGGCTGACTTCGGCCGTCTTGCTGCTGGCATGCTGGAAAATGCGCGTGCGATGCCCGTTCATCCGCTGATGGCGCATCAAGCTGCGGCATTTGCCGCAGCCACGGCGATCGGCTTCGGCATTTCCACGCAGATGGCCGGCGTCTTCTTCGGCGCGCTGCAGGGAGCATTCGAGACGGCGAACATGGCAGCCGCAGCGCTCGACGAGACGCCGCCGGATGAAGAAACGCCTGAGATGGCCATCCGTCCGGAGAATATTCGCCGCCCGGCTGAAACGGCTATGCCGGTTCGCAAGGCTGTAAAGCCGAAGCTGACGGTGGTTTCCACCAGGGCCCCGACGGTAGAAGCCGTAAAGCCGGCGGTTGCCAAGGCGAAGCCGGCCGCAAGGTCCAGGAAGGTTGACGACCTGAAGCTGATCGCCGGCATCGGTCCGAAGCTGGAGCAGGTGCTGAACAAAAGAGGCGTCCGCACCTTTGCCGATATTGCGGCATGGAGCGAGGCCGACGTTGCGAGCCTGGACGCCGAACTCGGCTTCGACGGCCGCATCCTGCGTGACGACTGGGTTGGCCAGGCCAAGGTGCTGGCGACACGGGGTCGCAGGAAGAAGTAGGTTTCCGGCCGCAGGCGATGGCCGGAAGAATGGCATATCGACCGACGGGGCAGGGGGCTCCGGGTCGTGGTGCCGATGGCGGGTTTCGGGTCTCGGAACCAGCGAAAGAGAATTTGGGCAATTCCGGCGCCAGGACTGACGAAATGTCTGTCTTGGCAATATGGATGTTGCAAAAATAGGTTTGTTTGCCGGTGCCCGGCGAATGGGAAACAGGACTGAGTGACGATGGCAAAACTGAAGATTGACGGTAACGAGATCGAAGTTCCGGATCATTACACGCTGATTCAGGCGTGCGAAGAGGCCGGTGCTGAAGTTCCGCGCTTCTGCTTCCATGAGCGTCTGTCGGTTGCCGGCAATTGCCGCATGTGCCTCGTCGAGGTCAAGGGCGGTCCGCCGAAGCCGCAGGCTTCCTGCGCCATGGGTGTGCGCGATATCCGCGGCGGCCCGAACGGCGAACTGCCTGAAGTCTTCACCAACACGCCGATGGTCAAGAAGGCCCGCGAAGGCGTGATGGAATTCCTGCTGATCAACCATCCGCTGGATTGCCCGATCTGCGACCAGGGTGGCGAATGCGACCTGCAGGACCAGGCCATGGCCTTCGGCATCGACACCTCGCGCTATCAGGAAGACAAGCGCGCCGTCGAAGACAAATACATCGGCCCGCTCGTCAAGACGGTCATGAACCGCTGCATTCACTGCACGCGTTGCGTCCGCTTCACGACGGAAGTTGCCGGCATTTCCGAACTCGGCCTGATCGGCCGCGGCGAAGACGCCGAAATCACCACCTATCTCGAGCAGGCCATGACCTCCGAGCTGCAGGGCAACGTCGTTGACCTCTGCCCGGTCGGCGCACTGACCTCCAAGCCCTTCGCCTTCACGGCCCGCCCTTGGGAACTGAACAAGACCGAATCGATCGACGTCATGGACGCCGTCGGCTCGGCAATCCGCGTCGATACCCGCGGTCGCGAAGTCATGCGTATCCTGCCGCGTGTCAACGAGGCGGTGAATGAAGAGTGGATCTCCGACAAGACCCGTCACGTCTGGGACGGCCTGAAGACGCAGCGCCTCGACCGCCCTTACGTCCGTAAGGACGGCCGCCTGCAGCCGGCGAGCTGGGGCGAAGCTTTCGGCGCCATCAAGGCTGCCGTATCGGCAACATCAGGCGACAAGATCGGCGCGATTGCCGGCGACCTCGCTTCGGTCGAAGAAATGTATGCGCTGTCCGAACTGGTGAAGTCGCTGGGTTCCGGGAACCTCGACTGTCGCCAGGATGGGGCGGCACTTGATCCGTCGCTCGGCCGCGCAAGCTACCTCTTCAATCCGACCATATCAGGCATCGAACAGGCCGACGCACTGCTCATCGTCGGTGCGAATCCGCGCTTTGAAGCCGCTATCCTCAATGCTCGCATCCGCAAGCGTTTCCGTCGCGGCGGCTTCCCGATCGGTGTGATCGGTGAGGGCGGCGAGATGCGCTACAAGTATGATTACCTCGGCGCAGGTCCCGATACGCTGAAGGACATTCTCGATGGCAGCCACGCCTTCGCCGAAGTCCTCTCCAAGGCTTCCAAGCCGATGATCATCATTGGCCAGGGCGCTCTGACCCGCACGGATGGCGCAGGCGTTCTCGCAACCGCCGCCAAGCTCGCCGTCAATGTCGGCGCGATCGCTGAAGGCTGGAACGGTTTTGCGGTGCTGCACACCGCAGCATCGCGCGTCGGCGGCCTCGACCTCGGCTTCGTGCCGGGCGCCAAGGGCGTCAATGCCGCCGAGATGCTGAAGGCCATGGACGTGCTCTTCCTGCTCGGCGCCGACGAACTCGACTTCTCGACCAAGGCTGCGAAGTTCACGGTCTATATCGGCTCGCACGGCGACAATGGCGCACATGGCGCCGATGTCATCTTGCCGGCGGCCGCCTACACCGAAAAGTCCGGCACCTGGGTCAACACTGAGGGCCGCGTCCAGATGGGCAATCGCGCCGGCTTCGCACCGGGTGACGCCCGCGAAGATTGGGCGATCATCCGCGCCCTTTCCGACGTGCTCGGCAAGAAGCTTCCCTTTGATTCTCTCGGCGAATTGCGCAGCAAACTCTATGCGGCATTCCCGCATTTCGCGGCCGTTGATGAGATCGCCGAAGGTGATAGCGCCCAAATTGCCGCACTGGCGAAAAAAGCCGGTAAGATGAACAAATCCGGGTTTGCGTCGTCGGTCAAAGACTTCTATTTGACGAACCCGATAGCGCGCGCCTCGGCTGTCATGGCCGAGTGCTCGGCATTGGCCCGCAACAATTTCAAAGTCGCGGCAGAGTAAGGGCAGGAACTCATGGATTCTTTCTTCTCGACCTATGTCTGGCCGGCGATCATCATGATCGGTCAGTCACTGCTGCTGCTCGTCTGCCTGCTGGTCTTCATCGCTTACGTCCTTCTTGCCGACCGCAAGATCTGGGCTGCCGTCCAGCTGCGCCGCGGTCCGAACGTCGTCGGCCCCTTCGGCCTGTTCCAGTCCTTCGCCGACCTTCTGAAGTTCGTCTTCAAGGAGCCGGTCATCCCGGCTGGCGCCAACAAGGCGGTCTTCCTGCTTGCCCCGCTTGTAACCGTGCTTCTGGCGCTGTCGACCTGGGCGGTTGTGCCGCTCGCTGACGGCTGGGTGGTTGCCAACATCAATGTCGGCATCCTCTACATCCTGGCGATCTCCTCGCTTGAGGTTTACGGCATCATCATGGGTGGCTGGGCTTCGAACTCGAAGTATCCCTTCCTCGGCGCGCTGCGCTCCGCCGCACAGATGGTGTCATACGAAGTCTCGATCGGCTTTGTCATCGTCACCGTTCTTCTCTGCGTCGGCTCGCTGAACCTGACTGACATCGTTAACGCTCAGCGCACCGGCCTCGGCACGATGCTCGGCCTGCCGAACTCGTTCCTCGACTGGCACTGGCTGGCGCTGTTCCCGATGTTCATCGTCTTCTTCATCTCGGCGCTCGCCGAGACGAACCGCCCGCCCTTCGACCTTCCGGAAGCAGAATCCGAACTCGTCGCCGGCTTCATGGTCGAATACGGCTCGGCTCCGTACATGATGTTCATGCTCGGCGAATATGCGGCCGTCGTGCTGATGTGCTCGCTGACGACGATCCTTTTCCTGGGTGGCTGGCTGCCGCCGGTTGATTTCTGGCTCATCAACTGGGTGCCCGGCATCATCTGGTTCATGCTGAAGTCGTGCCTGGTGTTCTTCATGTTCGCCATGGTCAAGGCTTTCGTGCCGCGTTACCGCTACGACCAGCTCATGCGTCTCGGCTGGAAGGTCTTCCTTCCGCTGTCGCTCGCCATGGTCGTCATCGTTGCATTCGTGCTGAAACTGACGGGATGGGCAGGCTGATGTCCAACCTCGTTTCCGGCAAAATTGGAGATTGAAGATGGGAAGCCTGTCCGCCTCCATCAACTCGCTTTTTCTCAAGGAATTCGTCGGCGCCTTCTTCCTGTCGATGCGTTACTTCTTCAAGCAGAAGGCGACGATCAACTACCCCTTCGAAAAGGGTCCGGTCAGCCCGCGCTTCCGCGGCGAGCATGCACTGCGCCGTTATCCCAACGGTGAAGAGCGCTGCATCGCCTGCAAGCTGTGCGAGGCGATCTGTCCCGCTCAGGCGATCACCATCGAAGCCGGCCCGCGCCGCAATGACGGCACGCGCCGCACGGTGCGTTACGACATCGACATGGTGAAGTGCATCTATTGCGGCTTCTGCCAGGAAGCTTGCCCTGTTGATGCGATCGTCGAAGGCCCGAATTTCGAATTCGCCACCGAGACCCGCGAAGAGCTCTACTTCGACAAGCAGAGGCTGCTCGACAACGGTGACCGGTGGGAGCGTGAAATCGCCCGCAACATGGCGATCGATGCGCCGTATCGTTGATTGAAATTTGAAATGCCGCGGGGAGGGCGCTCTTGCCCACCGCGGTCAACATGCACCGGGGCTTTGCCGGCGGAAGCTGCGCGAAGTCCTATCGGGCAGGGAAACTCCCGGCTGCCCGGGGGAAGATGAAAAAGGCACCAACATGGGTCTGCAGGCTCTATTTTTCTATCTTTTCGCCTTTGTCGCGATAGCGTCGGCGTTCATGGTCATCTGGGCGAAGAACCCGGTTCACTCGGTTCTGTTCCTGATCCTGGTGTTCTTCAATGCAGCGGGTCTCTTCCTGCTGCTGGGTGCCGAATTCCTGGCGATGATCCTGCTCGTCGTCTATGTGGGCGCGGTCGCTGTTCTCTTCCTCTTCGTGGTAATGATGCTCGACATCGACTTCACCGAGCTTCGCGCCGGTGTTCTCGAATATGCGCCGATCGGTGCGCTGATCGGTCTCATCCTCGCAGCCGAACTCATCGTCGTCATCGGCGGCAGCGCGATCTCGCCCGAGATTGCCAAGACAGTCGCCATGCCGATCCCGGCACTCACCGAACGTACCAATACGGCCGCTCTCGGCGACGTGCTCTACACCAACTACGTCTACTTCTTCCAGATCGCCGGTCTGATCCTGCTGGTCGCCATGATCGGCGCGATCGTGCTGACGCTGAAGCATCGCACCAATATCAAGCGGCAGAATATTTCCCGCCAGGTTGCCCGCACGCCTGCGACTGCCGTCGAGGTGATCAAGGTCAAGCCGGGCCAGGGCGTGAGCTGAGCCGAGAGGTCAAGGAACAAAGAACATGGTCATCGGACTTTCCCACTATCTCACGGTCAGCGCCATCCTCTTCACGATCGGCATCTTCGGCATCTTCCTGAACCGGAAGAACATCATCGTCATCCTGATGTCGGTCGAATTGATCCTGTTGTCGGTCAACATCAACATGGTCGCCTTCTCGTCGTTCCTCAACGACATCGTCGGCCAGGTGTTCGCACTGTTCATTCTGACTGTTGCTGCTGCTGAAGCGGCGATCGGTCTTGCAATTCTCGTTGTCTTCTACCGCAACCGCGGTTCGATCGCGGTCGAAGACGTCAATATGATGAAGGGCTGAGCGGCTCATGTTCCTCTATAAGGCTATCGTCTTCCTTCCCCTGATCGGTGCGATCATTGCCGGCCTCTTCGGTCGCGCGATCGGCGCCAAGGCGTCGGAATATGTCACCAGCGGCCTGATGATCATCGCCGCCATCCTGTCCTGGGTCGTCTTCTTCACGGTTGCGCTCGGCCATCCGGAAGGCGTGATCAAGGTCGAGGTTCTGCGCTGGATCCAGTCCGGCGGCATCGATGTCTCCTGGTCGCTGCGTGTCGATACGCTGACCTCGGTCATGCTGATCGTCGTCAATACGGTCTCGACGCTGGTGCATGTCTACTCGATCGGTTACATGCACACCGATCCGCACCGTCCGCGCTTCTTCGCCTATCTCTCGCTCTTCACTTTCGCCATGCTCATGCTGGTGACCTCCGACAACCTCGCCCAGATGTTCTTCGGCTGGGAAGGCGTGGGTCTGGCCTCGTATCTGCTGATCGGCTTCTGGTACAAGAAGCCCTCGGCATCGGCGGCTGCAATAAAGGCCTTCATCGTCAACCGCGTCGGCGACTTCGGCTTCGTGCTTGGCATTGCCACCGTCTTCGTGCTGTTCGGCTCGATCAACTTCGACACGATCTTCGCCAATGCTTCGACCTTCGCTCCGGCGGAAGGCGGCGGTGAAGCCGGTGAAGTGATCCTGAACCTCTTCGGCATGCATCTCGACAAGGCGCATGCGCTGACCGGCGCCTGCCTGCTGCTCTTCATGGGTGCGATGGGTAAATCGGCACAGTTCCTGCTGCACACCTGGCTGCCGGATGCCATGGAAGGCCCAACCCCGGTATCCGCACTCATCCATGCCGCAACAATGGTGACCGCCGGCGTCTTCCTCGTCGCCCGCATGTCGCCGCTTTTCGAACTCTCGCATGATGCGCTCGTCGTCGTGACGATCATCGGCGCAATCACTGCCTTCTTCGCGGCGACCGTCGGCCTCGTGCAGAACGACATCAAGCGCGTCATCGCCTACTCGACCTGCTCGCAGCTCGGCTACATGTTCGTCGCCCTCGGCGTCGGCGCCTATGGCGCGGCAATCTTCCACCTCTTCACGCACGCCTTCTTCAAGGCTCTGCTCTTCCTTTGCGCCGGCTCGGTCATCCACGCCGTCGACGGTGAGCAGGATATGCGCTACATGGGTGGCCTGCGTCCGCACATCAAGTGGACGTTCCGTATGATGATCATCGGTACGCTGGCGATCACCGGTGTCGGCATTCCCTTCACCCCGTTCGGCTTTGCCGGCTTCTTCTCGAAGGACGTCATCATCGAGGCTGCCTATGCGTCGCATTCGCCGGCTGCAGGCTTCGCCTTCACATTGCTGGTCATTGCCGCTCTCTTCACCAGCTTCTATTCTTGGCGCTTGATCTTCATGACCTTCTACGGCAAGCCGCGCGCTTCGCACGAGGTCATGCACCACGTCCATGAATCGCCGCAGGTCATGCTGGTGCCGCTCTACCTCCTCGCCATCGGTGCAGTTTTTGCCGGCGTGCTCTTCGAAGGCCGTTTCTATGGCGAGGAATATGCCGAGTTCTGGAAGGGCGCGCTCTTCACCGGTGCCGAGAACGAACTGGTGGAAGAATTCCATCATGTTCCGGCATGGGTCGGCCTCAGCCCCTTCATCGCCATGTTGCTCGGTTTCGTGACCGCCTGGTACATGTACATCAGGTCGCCCTCGACGCCGCGTAAGCTCGCCGAGCAGCATCGTGTGCTCTACCAGTTCCTGCTCAACAAATGGTATTTCGACGAGCTCTATGACTTCCTCTTCGTCCGCTCCGCCAAGGCGCTCGGCCGCTTCCTGTGGCAGAAGGGGGATGTCGGCGTCATCGATACCTACGGTCCGAACGGCATTGCCGCCCGCGTCGTCAACGTTACCGACCGCGTCGTGCGCCTGCAGACCGGCTACCTCTATCACTATGCCTTCGCGATGCTGATCGGCGTTGCGGCGCTCGTTACCTGGATGATGCTCGGGAGTTCCTTCTGATGACCGATTGGCCTATTCTTTCAACGGTCACCTTCCTGCCGCTCGTCGGCGTGGTGCTCCTGTTGCTGATGAACGGCGAAACCGAGAACGGCCGCAAGAACGTGCTGTGGATCTCCTTGATCACCACGGTCTTCACCTTCATCCTCTCGCTCTTTATCTGGATCGGCTTTGACAACGCCAATCCGGGCTTCCAGATGATCGAGCAACATAGCTGGCTCGGCACCGGCATCGGCTACCATGTCGGTGTCGACGGCATCTCCATGCTGTTCATCATCCTCTCGACCTTCTTGATGCCCTTCTGCGTGCTCGCAAGCTGGCTCTCGATCGAGAAGCGCCTGAAGGAATACATGATCGCCTTCCTCATCCTTGAAGTGATGATGGTCGGTGTCTTCGTCTCGCTCGATATCGTTCTCTTCTACGTCTTCTTCGAAGGCGGCCTCATTCCGATGTTCCTGATTATCGGCGTATGGGGCGGTGCGAACCGCGTCTATGCGAGCTACAAGTTCTTCCTCTACACGCTGCTCGGCTCGGTGCTGATGCTGCTCGCCATCATGGCCATGTACTGGCAGGCCGGAACGACCGACATCACCGCGCTGCTGGCCTACAAGTTCCCGCCGGCAATGCAGACCTGGCTGTGGCTTGCCTTCTTCGCTTCCTTCGCGGTGAAGATGCCGATGTGGCCGGTCCATACCTGGCTCCCGGACGCACACGTCCAGGCGCCGACGGCCGGTTCCGTCATCCTGGCAGGCGTGCTCCTGAAGCTCGGCGGCTACGGCCTGATCCGCTTCTCGATCGGCATGTTCCCGGTCGCTTCGGATCATTTCGCGCCGCTCGTGTTCGCGCTGTCCGTTATCGCTATCATCTACACCTCGCTGGTCGCGATGATGCAGGACGACATCAAGAAGCTGATCGCCTATTCCTCGGTCGCTCACATGGGCTACGTGACGATGGGCATTTTCGCGGCCAACGCTCAGGGCCTGCAGGGTTCGATCTTCCAGATGCTGTCGCACGGCATCGTCTCGGGCGCGCTCTTCCTCTGCGTCGGCGTCGTCTATGACCGTACCCACACCCGCGAGATCGCGGCCTATGGCGGCCTGGTCAACAACATGCCGAAATACGCGGTGGCCTTCATGGTCTTCACCATGGCGAATGTTGGCCTGCCGGGCACTTCGGGCTTCATCGGTGAATTCCTGACTCTGATCGGTGTCTTCCGCGCCAACACCTGGGTTGCACTCTTTGCCGCCACCGGTGTCATCCTCTCGGCCGCCTATGCGCTCTGGCTCTATCGCCGGGTGATTTTCGGCGCGCTGGAAAAGGAAAAGCTGAAGGCTTTGCTCGACCTCTCGCCGCGTGAAAAGGTCATCCTTTATCCGCTGGTTGCGCTCACTATTTTCTTCGGCGTCTATCCGGCTCCGGTCTTCGATGCGACCGCAGCTTCCGTAGACCATCTGATCAACAGCTATTCGGCCGCAGTGCAGGCAGCGCAGAATGTTGCGCTGTCGATGAAATGACGGGACTTTAGGACATGACTGCTGAAACAATCTCCCTGAGCCTGTACCTGTCCGCGCCGGAAATCATCCTCGCGATCGGTGCCCTTCTGCTGCTCATGATCGGCGTTTTCTCGGGCGAGCGGTCCGGTCCGCTCGTCAGCGCGCTGGCGATGATCGTGATTGCCATCTCTGGCCTGTGGCTGATCTTCATTCCCGGCGACGGCCTTGCCTATGGCGGCGTCTATCTCGCCGACGGCTTTGCACGCTTCATGAAGGTGCTGGCCCTGATCGGTTCTCTGGTCGCGCTGTTCATGTCGATGGGTCATGCGCGGGAAAATCAGCTCGACAAGTTCGAGTTCCCGGTTCTCCTGGTGCTCTGCACGCTCGGCATCATGCTGATGATCTCGGCAAATGATCTGATCGCGCTCTACCTCGGCCTCGAACTGCAGTCTCTGGCGATCTACGTCATCGCTGCGATCAACCGCGACAGCCTGAAGTCGACCGAAGCCGGCCTGAAGTATTTCGTCCTCGGCGCGCTTTCCTCGGGCATGCTGCTCTACGGCATGTCGCTGGTCTACGGCTTCACCGGTCACACGCATTTCGCCGAGGTTGCCCAGGCGCTCACGGTCGAAGGAGCACGCTCGCTCGGCCTGATCTTCGGCCTCGTCTTCATCCTCGCCGGTATCGCCTTCAAGATCTCGGCCGTTCCGTTCCACATGTGGACGCCGGACGTTTATGAAGGCGCGCCGACCCCGGTCACCGCCTTCCTGGCGAGCGCACCAAAGGTTGCCGCCATGGCGATGATGACCCGCATCGTCATCACCGCTTTCGAGCCGGTGCTGACCGACTGGCAGCAGGTCATCGTCTTCATCTCGATCGCCTCGATGCTGCTCGGTTCGTTCGCGGCCATCGGCCAGAAGAACATCAAGCGACTGATGGCCTATTCCTCGATCGGTCACATGGGTTACGCGCTGGTTGGCCTGGCCGCCGGCAACCAGACGGGCGTCACCGGCGTCATGCTCTACATGGCGATCTACATGGTCATGACCCTCGGCTCCTTCGCAATCATCATGTCGATGCGCCGCAAGGATGGCACGGTTGTCGAAAATGTCAGCGATCTCGCCGGCCTGTCGACGACCAACCCTTTCATGGCTGTCGTGCTGACCGCGTTGATGTTCTCGCTTGCCGGTATCCCGCCGCTCGCCGGCTTCTTCGCGAAGTACTTCGTTTTCGTCGCCGCCATCGAAGCCAAGCTCTATGCGCTTGCCGTCATCGGTGTTCTCGCCTCGGTCGTTGGCGCTTACTACTACCTGCGCGTCATCAAGCTGATGTGGTTCGATGAGGCGACCGGCGAATTCGCCCGCGTCTCCGGCTCGCTGCGCCTCGTCTTCGGTCTCTCCGGCCTCTTCGTCGCCGCCTATGTTCTCATCGGCGGTCCGATCGGTGGTGCGGCAGAGCTTGCTGCGGCAACGCTGTTCTGATGGCTTCCGACAAGCGGCGCCGGATATCGCTCGGCGATATCAGGCACGAGGCCTTGTCGGATACGTCGTCGACCAACACGGAATGCCTTGCCCGGGCTCGGGCAGGGGACAACGGTCTGCTCTGGGTGACCGCCGAACGACAGACCGGCGGCCGAGGCCGCCGGGGCCGTCCCTGGGTTTCAGAGCGCGGCAATCTCTACGCTTCACTTCTTCTCATCGATCCGGCGCCGATGGAGCGCCTTGCCTCCCTGCCGCTGGCAATCGCCGTTGCCGTGCACCAGGCGATCCGCAGTGTATTGCCCCCCGGCGCCGAGCCGCTGGAGGTGAAGTGGCCGAACGATATCCTGATCGGACGCAAGAAGACCTGCGGCATCCTCGTGGAAGGCGAACGGCTGGCTGATGGCCGCCATGCTGTCGTGATCGGCATCGGCATCAATGTATCGGTCATGCCCGACAATCCTATCTATCCCGTCACTTGCCTGCGCGATCAGGGAAGTGCGGCTTCGCCCGAAGAGCTCTTCGCCCATCTCTTTGCCTCCATGGCCGAGACGCTTGATACCTGGGATGAAGGGCAGGGTATTGCCGAGGTCACAGCTCGGTGGCGCGCTGTCGCCTGCGGTATTGGCGAAAAGATAACCGTGAATCTGCCCGACAGGTCGATTTCAGGATATTTCGCCGGAATAGATGATAATGGCCTGTTGATGCTCGATACCGGCGCAGGCAGGATAATGCCGATTGCGGCCGGCGATGTATTCTTTGGATAGTGGAAAAAACAAACATTATGGCGAAACAGGACGAACTGGTATTTCTGCCCCTGGGCGGCGTCGGCGAGATCGGCATGAATCTCGCGCTGTACGGCTACGGCCCGGCGGATCACCGCCAGTGGATCATGGTGGATTGCGGCGTCACCTTTCCGGGGCCGGATCTGCCGGGTGTCGATCTCGTCCTGCCGGATATCCGCTTCCTTGCCAATGAGCGCAAGAACCTCAAGGCGATCATCATCACCCACGCCCATGAGGATCACTACGGCGCGCTCGCCGATCTTTGGCCGGGGCTGAACGTGCCGGTCTATGCCTCGCCCTTCACGGCCGGCCTGTTGGAAGCCAAGCGCAATTTCGAGAAGGATGCGATCGGCGAAGTGCCGGTGACGATCTTCAAGGCCGGCGATACGATCAATGTCGGCCCCTTCAGCATTGAGGGTGTCGCCGTCAATCACTCTATCCCCGAGCCGATGTCGCTGGTGATCCGCACGCCGCTCGGCAATGTCATCCACACCGGCGACTGGAAGATCGACCACGAGCCGTCGCTCGGACCTCTGACCGACGAGGCGCGCTTCCGTCAGCTTGGCGATGAGGGCGTGCTGGCACTGCTCTGCGACTCCACCAATGCGCTGCGTGACGGCGTTTCGCCCTCCGAGAAGGATGTCTCGGAGAGCTTGCGCAAGATCATCGAGAATGCCGAGGGGCGTGTGGCGATCACCACCTTCTCCTCGAATGTCGGCCGTATCCGCACCGTCGCCGAAGCCGCCGAAGCTGCTGGCCGTGAAGTGCTGCTGCTTGGAAGTTCGCTGAAGCGCGTGTGCGATGTCGCTCAGGACATCGGCCTGCTGGAAGGCGTAAAACCCTTCATCTCCGAGGAGGATTACGGCTTCATCCCGCGTGACAAGGTCGTGGTCATCCTGACTGGCAGTCAGGGCGAGCCGCGCGCTGCCCTTGCCAAGCTCTCCCGTGACGAGATGCGCAATGTGGCGTTTACCGCCGGCGATATCGTCGTCTTCTCCTCGCGTGCCATCCCCGGTAACGAGAAGGCGATCCAGGACATCAAGAACGGTCTTGTGGAGCAGGGCGTTCACATCATCACCGACACAGAGGCGCTGGTGCATGTCTCCGGTCATCCGCGCCGCAACGAGTTGCAGAAGATGTACGAGTGGACGCGGCCGAAAGTCGTCGTGCCCGTGCATGGCGAGGCAACGCATCTGACGGCGCATAAGGAGCTTGCCGAGCAGTCGGGCATTCCGACGGTGCCGCGTGTGCGCAACGGCGATGTGCTGCGGCTTGCCCCGGGGCCGGTCGAGGTGATCGACGAGGCGCCGCATGGCCGCATCTATAAGGACGGGTCGCTGATCGGTGACTTCGATGAGATGGGCATCGGCGAGCGCAAGAAGCTTTCCTATGTCGGCCATGTCGCCGTCAGTATCGTGCTCGACAGCCGCTACGATATCATCGGCGAGCCCGATCTCGTGGCGATTGGCCTGCCGGTCTATGACGATGAGGGCGAGGATATGGAAGATACTCTGTTCGACGCCGCGATCGGGGCGTTCGAGAGCATTCCACGCGCCCGCCGCAAGGATATCGACATGGTACAGGAGGCCCTGCGCCGCGCCGTGCGCGCTGCCGCCAATCATACCTGGGGCAAGAAGCCTCTCGTCACGGTCTTCATCACTAGGGTCTGATGATGCTTGGCCGGGTGAACCATATCGCCATCGCCGTGCCTGATCTGGCCGCCGCAGTCACGAGCTATCGCGACACTCTGGGGGCCGCAGTCTCGCAGCCGCAAGCACTACCGGCGCATGGCGTGACGGTCGTTTTCGTGGAGCTGCCGAATACCAAGGTGGAACTGCTGGAGCCATTCGGTGAGGCATCGCCCATTGCGGCCTTCCTCGAGAAGAACCCGTCCGGCGGCATGCACCACATCTGCTACGAGGTCGATGATATCCTGGCGGCTCGAGACCAGCTGATGGCATCAGGGGCGAGGGTGCTTGGTAATGGCGAGCCGAAGATCGGCGCTCACGGCAAGCCGGTGCTGTTCCTCCATCCGAAGGACTTCTTCGGCACATTGATTGAGCTGGAACAGGTCTGACGCTCTGCGTCAGAGTGACCTAAACTGTCTACCGCCTTTGAACTGGCCGCCATTCCGGCTTATAAGCGGCCAAAACCTGCCGCCAAGGCACCATATCGACGGGAACCAAGATGTTTCAGGCCTTCCTCCAGGGGTTCGCAGTTTATTTCATTATCTGGTGGATCACGCTTTTCGCCGTGCTGCCGATAGGCCTGCGCACCCAGGCGGACGATAATGATGTTGTGCTCGGCACCGTGCCGAGCGCGCCGACCCGTTTCCGCCCGGTTTTCGTCTTTTCGCTGACGACGCTTATTTCAGGTGCAATTTACGGCTTCTGGTATATCTGTTCGACCTATTTCGGTCTCGGCTTCGATGCACTTCCACAAATAGGGCCTAGCTTCTATTAGGAATGGCTTTTGCTCAATCTTTGAGCAGATGTAAATGCAACCGCGAAAAATCTGTCATACGCACGTCATGCAAGTGAGGCAAAGAGCTTGCGTAACGGAAGGCGGGCTTACCTAACGAAAGGCGAGCTTGATTTTTCGGGATGGCGGAAGGCGAAAAAGCAAAAAAAAACAAGGCTAAAAGCCTTGTTTTAATTATCGCGTGATCCTTAACCGTTACCGGGGCAGCGACAAGCGCGCCTAAGATCTGATCCTCCCAAGACTTGACCGCGAGTTCGGCAAGAATTTAACCTTCCTGCCTGTTTTGTGAGCTAAAGCTAGCTCAAAGATTGTGCTTTGTCATTAGCTTTTTTTGCATTTTTGCTACACTCACGCAAAATTTTTCTGTTGACAAGATTTGCCTTCAAGCCCTTATAAATACGCGCTTTTTCGCGCCTGCTCAATTTGTAGGCGCTAACATGCGTCTGCGGGAGGCAGCTGGCACCGGTCGCGGGTTTCCTTCCTGCCGCGAAGCGGCTATGAACGCTCCCATCTTTAACAAATGCCGTCGATTCCGCTTGGTAAGCGGCGTCTCAACTGTACCGGAATCCGCCATGCGTCTGTCCCGCTTCTTCATACCCATCCTCAAGGAAAATCCCAAGGAGGCGGAAATCGTCTCCCATCGGTTGATGCTTCGCGCCGGCATGATCCGCCAGCAGTCGCAGGGCATCTATTCCTGGCTGCCGCTCGGCAAGAAGGTGCTGGACAAGGTCAACAACATCATCCGCGAAGAGCAGAACCGGGCGGGCGCCATCGAGCTTTCGATGCCGACGCTGCAGTCGGCCGAACTCTGGCAGGAGAGTGGCCGTTACGACGCCTATGGCAAGGAGATGCTGCGCATCAAGGACCGTCAGGACCGTCCGATGCTCTACGGACCGACCAACGAAGAAATGATCACGGATATCTTCCGTTCCTCCGTGAAGTCCTACAAGGACCTGCCGCTTAATCTCTATCACATCCAGCTGAAGTTCCGTGACGAGATCCGTCCGCGCTTCGGCACCATGCGCTCGCGCGAATTCATGATGAAGGACGCTTACTCCTTCGACTTGACGCGCGAAGGTGCGGAACATTCCTACAACAAGATGTTCACCGCCTATCTGCGCACCTTCGATCGTCTCGGCCTGCGCGCCATTCCGATGCGCGCCGATACCGGCCCGATCGGCGGCAATCTCAGCCACGAGTTCATCATCCTGGCTGATACCGGCGAGTCCGAGGTTTTCTGCCACAAGGATTTCGTCAACTTCGACATTCCCGTGGAAAATACGGATTTCGACAGCGTCGACGGCCTGAAGTCGATCTTCGACAAGTGGACGTCGCTTTATGCCGCGACCTCCGAGATGCATGACGAGGCGGCCTTCAACGCCATTCCGGAAGGCGAGCGTCTTTCTGCGCGCGGCATCGAAGTCGGTCATATTTTCTACTTCGGTACCAAGTATTCCGAGCCGATGGGTGCGAAGGTCCAAGGTCCCGATGGCAAGGAACACTTCGTTCACATGGGTTCCTACGGTATCGGCCCGACACGCCTTGTTCCCGCCATCATCGAAGCATCGCATGATGAGAACGGAATCATCTGGCCGGAGTCGGTCGCGCCCTTCGATGTCGTGGTCATCAACATGAAGGCCGGCGACGAAGCCTGCGACGGCACCTGCGAGCTGATCTACGCAGCACTGACCAAGGCCGGCAAGGACGTGCTCTATGACGACACGGATGACCGCGCCGGCACCAAGTTTGCGACCGCCGACCTGATCGGCGTGCCGTACCAGATCATTGCCGGCCCGCGCGCGGTCGCGAACGGCGAAGTGGAAGTGAAGGACCGCAAGACCGGCGCCCGCGAAACGA
Organism: Rhizobium sp. CF142; assembly: GCF_000281145.1. Classification (NCBI taxonomy): domain Bacteria; kingdom Pseudomonadati; phylum Pseudomonadota; class Alphaproteobacteria; order Hyphomicrobiales; family Rhizobiaceae; genus Rhizobium; species Rhizobium sp. CF142. Next base: position 21,741 of record NZ_AJWE01000113.1, read on the forward strand.
TGACCATCGAGGCGGCGATCAACAGGTTCGTGGCTTAAGAGAGACGGAGGCGAAATGGCAGAGGCAGCAGTGGACCGGAGTTCCAAATCCGGCTTGGGTCCGGCTGGCAAGCCATTTTCCACCTTCGAACGCCTCGTGGCGTGGCGCTATCTGCGCGCCCGCCGCAAGGAGGCGTTCATCTCCGTCATTGCCGGCTTCTCTTTTGTCGGCATCATGCTGGGCGTTGCGACGCTCATCATCGTCATGGCCGTCATGAACGGGTTCCGCACGGAACTCGTCTCGCGCATCCTCGGCATCAACGGCCACATGATCATCCAGCCGATCGATGGTCCCTTTACCGACTATGCCGACCTCGTGAAGAAATTTGAGGCCGTGCCCGGCATCAAGATGGCGCTGCCCCTGGTGGAAGGCCAGGTGCTTGCCTCCTCGCAGACGGGCGGCAGCACCGGCGCTCTGGTGCGCGGCACGCGGGCCGAAGACCTGACCAAGCTCAAGACGGTCTCCGACAACATCAAGTCCGGCGATATGGTGGGCTTTGCGGCGGGCGATGGCGTTCTGGTCGGAAGGCGCATGGCCGATCAGCTCGGACTGCGGGTCGGCGACCTGATCACGCTGACGTCACCGGAAGGTGACGTGACGCCGATGGGTGTCAATCCGCGCATCAAGTCCTACAAGATCTCCGGCCTCTTCGAGATAGGCATGTCGGAATACGATGCCTCGATCATCTATATGCCGCTCGAGGAATCGCAGCTCTATTTCAATGCCGACGGGCTGGTGCAGTCGATCGAACTCTTCGTCGACAACCCTGACGATATCGACAATCTGAGGCCCAAGGTTGAGGAGGCTGCCGGTCGGCAGATCGCCATCACCGACTGGCGCCAGCGCAACCAGACCTTCTTCTCCGCGCTGGAGGTGGAGCGCAACGTCATGTTCATGATCCTGACGCTGATCGTGCTCGTCGCCGCGCTCAACATCATCTCCGGCCTCATCATGCTGGTGAAGGATAAGGGCAGCGATATCGCCATCCTGCGCACCATGGGTGCGAGCGCCGGCGCCATCATGCGCATCTTCTTCATGACCGGGGCGGCGATCGGTATTGTCGGCACGATCGCCGGCGTGCTGCTCGGCGTGCTCGTCTGCGTTAACATCGAGTCGATCCGCCAGTTCTTCTCCTGGGTATTGGGCACGGTGCTTTTCGATCCGGAGCTCTATTTCCTGAGCCAGCTGCCGGCGAAAATGGATGTGAGCGAAACGGTGTCCGTCGTCATCATGGCGCTGACGCTCTCCTTCATCGCGACGATCTTCCCCGCCTGGCGCGCCTCTCGCCTCGACCCCGTTCAGGCCCTTCGTTACGAATAAGGTCGTGATTCAAGGTCATGATCCAAGGCCCAATCCAAGGAATGCCGCATTCATGAAACGCAACGTCGTTCTCAAGCTTTCGGGCGTCGAGCGCCACTACGGGCAGGGCGAAACGCTGCTGACCATCCTCAAGAGCGCGGATTTCTCCCTGACGAGCGGTGAGATGGTAGCGCTGGTAGCGCCTTCGGGCACCGGCAAGTCGACGCTGTTGCATGTTGCAGGGCTGCTGGAACATCCTGACGGCGGCGAGGTAACGGTCAACGGCCGCCCCTGTGATGGCCTCTCCGATGACAAGCGCACGGCGATCCGCCGCGGCGAGATCGGCTTTGTTTATCAGTTCCATCACCTGCTGCCGGAATTCTCGGCGCAGGAAAATATCATGATGCCGCAGCTCATCGCCGGCCTCCCATGGAAGGAAGCGAGCGAGCGGGCGAAGATGCTTCTGGATTATATGCGCATCGGCCACCGCGGTACGCATCGTCCGGGCGAGCTTTCCGGCGGTGAGCAGCAGCGCGTGGCAATCGCGCGCGCCGTTGCCAATGCGCCGAGCCTGCTGCTCGCCGACGAGCCGACCGGCAATCTCGATCCGGAAACCGCCAGCTATGTCTTCGACGCTCTGGAGGCTCTGGTGCGTCAGTCCGGCCTTGCCGCGCTGATCGCCACACACAACCACGAGCTTGCCCGGCGCATGGACCGGCGCGTAACGATCTCCGACGGCAAGGTCGTGGATTTCTGATTATCAGGGGATAATCAGCCCGCCGCGATAATCGAGCTCATAGGCCTTTTGACCATCGACAAGGATGAATTCGTGGCCACGGAAATGCGTGCAGTCGCCTTCGCTCGTATCGACATAGCGCCCCAGCGAATGATCGAAGACCATGCCGCCGAGGAAGCGGCCCTGCTTGTAGAGCTGTGACAGCGCGGCGCTAATGATCGTGCCGGCGACAGTTCCGTCGATGATCCCGGGCTCGATGATCCGTCCGAAATAATTCATCGCCCAGACCGGCTTTTCCTCCAGCCACACTACTTCCTGGCCGGCAAAATCCGTACCGCCGAAATAGCTGTCGAGATATCGCCAGATGCCGCGCTTGTAGCCGAGGTCATGGGCGCCGATCCGATAGGAAGGCTGCGCCTTGGCGCCGGCAACATATGTCTGCGATTTGGCTTCGACAATGAAGCCGTTGAGTTCCTGCGTGTCCATCGTCCCGCTGCTCCGATGTTAACCATGTCCCGCACAAGCGGGGGGTAAACCTGTTGACAACAGAACATACATGGAACAAATTAAAAACATAAGAGCAAAGGAGAGCCAAATGACTGACATGATCCGTGATATCGCAGCATTCACCTCCATCGCAATGTTCATTGCCAGCTTCTCGCTGATCGTCATGGCAATGTAAGAATTCAGGGGACCGCATGGCTGCCATGCGGTCCTGAAGCGGGACTTTGTCTGGACAGAATCGCCTTCAATGCCGACAATGCGCATTCTTCATTGATGCAGTTGGAAGGGCATGTCATGGCGGATGCTGAACAGGGTGCGGTCGGCGGAAAGCCGGGCTTCGTCCATCTGAGGGTCCATTCCGCCTATTCGCTGCTCGAAGGCGCGCTGCCTCTCAAAAAGATCCTCTACAAGGCGTCGGGCGACAGCCAGCCGGCTATTGCCATCACCGATACCAACAATCTCTTTGTCGCCCTGGAATTTTCCCAGAAGGCGCTGGACGACGGTCTGCAGCCGATCATCGGCTGCCAGGTGTCGATCGATATGGAAGACGGCCTCGACACCGAAAAACGGGGAGGCCAGCAGGCGCTGATCAAACTGCCTTCGATCGTGCTTCTGTCCGCTACGGACGCCGGTTACGAACGGCTGGTCGATCTCGTCAGCCGCGCTTATCTCGGCGGCGAGAGCAATCAGGCTATCCATATTCGTTCCTCCTGGCTTGAGGAAATCGGCACCGAAGGCCTGATCGCTTTGACAGGTGCCTCGACCGGCCCTGTCGACATGCCGCTTAAGGACGGCCATGCCGCTGCGGCAGAGACGCGACTGCTGGCGCTGAAGCGCCTCTTCGGTGACCGGCTCTATGTCGAGCTCCAGCGGCACGGAACCTACGACAAGCGCCACGAACAGAAGATCATCGGCCTTGCCTACAAGCATGATCTGCCGCTGGTGGCGACCAACGAAGCCTTCTTCCCGACACGAGACGATTACGACGCACATGACGCGCTGATGGCAGTGGCCCACAACGCCATCGTTTCCGACGACAGCCGCTTCCGCCTCTCACCGGATCACTATCTGAAGAGCCGTGCGGAGATGGAAAAGCTCTTCGCCGATCTGCCCGAAGCGCTTGATAATACCGTCGAGATCGCAAGGCGCTGCTCCTTCGTGCTGAAGACCCGCAAGCCGATCCTGCCGCGCTTCACCGGCGCGACCGATGATCCCGAGGAGGCCGAGCGCGCAGAATCGCTCGAGCTTCGCCGCCAGGCGGAGGAGGGGCTCGACATGCGCCTTGCCGAGCTTGGAATGTCCGTCGGTTACGAGGAGAAGGATTACCGCGAACGGCTGGAATTCGAGCTCAGCGTCATCGAGCGCATGAAGTTCCCCGGCTACTTCCTGATCGTTGCGGACTTCATCAAGTGGGCCAAGCAGCATGACATTCCGGTCGGCCCGGGCCGCGGTTCAGGTGCGGGTTCACTCGTCGCCTATGCACTGACGATCACCGACGTCGATCCGCTGCGCTTCTCGCTGCTCTTCGAACGCTTCCTCAACCCGGAACGCGTTTCGATGCCGGACTTCGACATCGACTTCTGCCAAGATCGCCGCGAAGAGGTGATCCGCTACGTGCAGCAGAAATATGGTCGCGAGCAGGTGGCGCAGATCATCACCTTCGGTTCGCTGCAGGCGCGCGCGGCACTGCGCGACGTCGGCCGCGTGCTGGAAATGCCCTACGGCCAGGTCGACAAGATCTGCAAGTTGGTGCCGAACAACCCGGCAAACCCGACGCCGCTTTCCAAGGCGATCGAGGAAGAGCCGAAGCTGCAGGAAGAGGCAGCCAAGGAACCGGTCGTTGCCCGCCTTCTGGATATCGCCCAGAAGATCGAAGGCCTCTACCGCCACGCCTCGACCCACGCCGCTGGCATCGTGATCGGCGACCGCCCGCTGTCGAAGCTCGTGCCGATGTATCGCGATCCGCGGTCCGACATGCCGGTCACCCAGTTCAACATGAAATGGGTGGAACAGGCCGGTCTCGTGAAGTTCGACTTCCTCGGCCTGAAGACGCTGACCGTGCTCAAGGTCGCCGTCGACTTCTGCAGGAAGCGCGGCATCGAGGTCGATCTCGCCAAGATCCCGCTCGACGACAAGAAGACCTACGAGATGCTTTCGCGCGGCGAGACGGTCGGCGTGTTCCAGGTTGAAAGTGCCGGCATGCGCAAGGCACTGATCGGCATGAAGCCGGACTGCATCGAAGACATCATCGCGCTGGTCGCCCTCTATCGCCCGGGTCCGATGGAAAACATTCCGACCTACAACGCCCGCAAGCATGGCGATGAGGAGCTGGAATCGATCCATCCGATGATCGACCATCTGCTCAAGGAAACGCAGGGCGTTATCGTCTACCAGGAGCAGGTGATGCAGATCGCCCAGGTCCTGTCGGGCTATTCGCTTGGCGAAGCCGATCTTCTGCGCCGCGCCATGGGCAAGAAGATCAAGGCCGAAATGGACCAGCAGCGCGAGCGCTTCGTCGTTGGCGCGGTCCAGAACGGCGTGTCGAAGCCGCAGGCCGACAACATCTTCGAACTGCTCGCAAAGTTCGCAAACTACGGCTTCAACAAGTCGCACGCTGCCGCCTACGCCATCGTCTCCTACCAGACGGCCTATATGAAGGCGCATTATCCGGTCGAGTTCCTGGCCGCGTCGATGACGCTCGATATGTCGAACACCGAAAAGGTCAACGACTTCCGCCAGGATGCCAAGCGCCTGGGCATCGAGGTCATCGCGCCCTCCGTCCAGACCTCCTTCCGCCAGTTCGAGACTGGCGACAACCGCATCTATTATGCGCTCGCCGCCCTCAAGGGTGTCGGCGAATCCGCCGTCGAACACATCGTCGAAATGCGCGGCGACAAGCCATTCGCCAGCATCGAGGATTTCTGCCTGCGCATCGATCCGCGCCAGGTGAACCGTCGCGTGCTGGAAAGCCTGATCTATGCCGGTGCCTTCGATTGCTTCAACCTGGATCGTGCCCAGCTTTCGGCCGGTCTCGACCGCGTGCTCGGCTATGCGCAGCGCGCCCAGGAAAACAAGCTCAGCGGCCAGTCGGATATTTTCGGCGGTGCGCTATCCTCGGGTCCGGAAAAGATCGCCCTGCCGCCATTCTCGCCCTGGCTTGCCTCCGAGCGGTTGCTCAAGGAATTCCAGGTGCTGGGCTTCTACCTGACCGCCCATCCGCTCGACAGCTATAACAACATCCTCCAGAAGATGCGCGTCCAGACCTTCGCGGATTTCTCGACGGCGGTGAAGCAGGGCGCTGCGAACGGGCGACTGGCAGGCACCGTCATTTCCAAGCAGGAGCGCAAGACGCGCACCGGCAACAAGATGGGCATCATCGTCTTCTCGGATTCCTCCGGCCAGTACGAAGCCGTGCTCTTCTCCGAAATGCTGAACCAGTATCGTGACATACTGGAGCCCGGAAAATCCTTCGTCATCACTGCGATCGGTGAAGAGCGGCCGGAAGGTGTCAGCCTGCGTCTGCAGACCATCCAGTCGCTGGAGGAAAAGTCGCTGCAGATGCAGAAGGCGCTGCGCGTCTATGTCCGCGACTCCGGCCCGCTGCGCGCCGTTGCCGCACATCTGAATGCCAAGGGCGACGGCCTCGTCTCCTTCATCGTCATCAAGGAGGAGGGCAAGCGCGAGGTCGAAGTGGTGCTTTCCGACAAGTATCGTATCACCCCGGAAATCGCAGCTGCGTTGCGGGCCGCTCCTGGCGTCGTCGATGTCGAACTTGTCTGAACGAAAGGAGCGACCGGCAGTGCGCCGGTCGCCTTTGTTTTTCAACCGGTCTGCAGCCGGCAGGATGCATCCGCGCAGCGGCCTCTGCCGAAGCCCATGATGACCATGCCGATCAACGTTGCCGCGACCGGTACCAGCAAGGCGGTGCGCAGCGCTTCCAGGCGTTCGGATGGGTTGTCTCCATCACCGAGAGCAAGTGTGCCGATGGCGCTGACGGCGGAGAGGCCGAGGGCGGCGCCGAACTGGAACGACGTATTCACCAGCCCGCTTGCGAGTCCCTGTTCGTTTTCGGCAATACCTTCAGTCGCAATGATCGTCAGCGGGCCGTAGCCAAGCGAGAAGGCCAGGCCGAGCAGGATTGTCGACGGCAGCATCGCCGCATAAGTCCAGTCGAGCCCCATACCAAGGAAGAGCGCGTAGCCCGCGACGGCAAAAACAAAGCCGCCAAGCACCACGCGTCCATTGCCGAAGCGCTCGACAAGCAGGGGCGTCAGCAGCGGCGCCAGAATGGCGTCCATGCCGATGACGATGAGGGCGAGGCTGGTTTCGAAGGAGGACCAGCCGAGCAGTTCCTGCAGGTAGAGCGAGACGATGAACTGAAAGCCGAAGAAGGCGCCGGTGAAGAGCATCGCTCCGAGGTTGGATTGTACCAGGGCGGCAGACCGGAAGATGCCGAGCCGCACCAGCGGCGCACGCGAATTGCGTTCAATGAGGATGAAGGCGAGCCAGAGCACCGCGCTCGCGCCTGCTGCTGCGATCGTCCAGGTTAGCTCACTGGTAGCATGCTCCAGCCGCGTCAGCGCATAGGCGGCAAGCAGCATGGCGCCGGTCAGGGTCACCGCACCGGCGATGTCGAACCTCTGGCGCGAGGCGGCTTCATCTTTGTTCTCTACGATCAGCTTCATGCCGGCAACGAGGAGGATGGCGGAGAAGATGACTGGAGCGAAGAACACCCATCGCCAGCCGACGGCAGACAGAAGCCCGCCGATGACAAGGCCGAGGGAGAAGCCGGCCGATGCCGTGCCGGCATAGATCAGCACGGCCCTGTTGCGCTGCGATCCCTCGCGAAAGCTGCCATTGATGAGCGCAAGCCCGGCGGGCGTCATGAAGGCGGCCGCTGCACCCGTCACGAAGCGGGCCGTTAGCAGCATCCAGCCATCGGTCGCAAAGCCGCCGAGGCCGGAGAACAGCAGGAAGACGGTCAGCGCCGTCAGGAAGACCTTGCGCTTGCCGTACATGTCGGCGACGCGCCCGCCAAGCAGCATCAGCCCGGCATAGGCAAGCACATAGGCCGAAACCACGGCGCTCAGCGTAGTAGTCGAAAGACCAAGCTCGGCCCGGATCGATGGAAGCGCGATATTGAGCATGGCCGCATCGACGCCTTCGAGAAAGATCGCGCCGCACAGAACGGCGAGCATGCCGGCAGCGCTGCGGCTCATCCTTCCGCTATCCACCGCCAGTGGAGGACTTGTAGACATTCTGATTTCCTTGTCCGTGAAGCAGGGAAGAGCGAGAATGGTTACATATTGATCCTCGGTTCCCTATTGTAACCAAGGCTGACATAAGGCATGGTTCGGACCCATGGAAGAAGGCACTTCAAACTCACCGAGTGACTGCTGCAGCACCGACCGCGATTACGACATCCACCAGTGGGATTCGCGGGAGGAATGCGAGGTGCGCCAGATTCTCGATCGCATCGCCGACAAATGGTCGCTGCTGGTCATTGCCCTGCTCGAAAAACGCACCTTGCGCTTTACCGAATTGCGCAGGAGCATCGATGGCATCAGCCAGCGTATGCTGACGACGACATTGCGTCAGCTCGAGCGTGACGGGCTGATCGAGCGGACAGTCTATCCCGTCGTTCCGCCAAGGGTTGATTATGCTCTGACAGAGCTCGGCTGCACGCTGCACGACACAATCAAGGCGCTTGTGGTCTGGACGGAAACGAACCAGGCAAAGATCATCTCCGCCCGTCGAAGCTACGACGAACGCGCCAGCGAGAAGCTTTGGTAGGCCTCAGCTCTCGCGGGTGATGGTGATGAATCCCGTGCCTTCGCCGGTTTCGGATCCGAGGCCGGTATCTGATATCGTCAGCGTTGAGCCGGGCGAGATCAGCGCATCGATCCGGTGACGGGTTTCTTCTGACATGGAGATGCGGCTGAGCGCTCTGGCGGTTGGGCGGCCGCTGATGATGGAGCTTTCCTGATTGGCGATGCCGAGCCGCTTCACCGTCTCGCGCGAGAGATTGTTCTCCAGCGTTACGCCCAGCCAGTCCGCCGTGCCTGTCGCATCATCGACTGAGTGCAGCGAGAAGAAATGCGTGCCGAGAGCAAGGCCCGGATCGGCGATGGTAATAGGCGCCTCAAAGAGCGGCTTGAAATCCTGTCGCACCATGATGACTCCATTCGGAGGCTCGCCTTTGCCTGCCGCGGCGTAAACTTCCCTCAGGAGAGTATCCGTGATCAGACCCTTGTCACGGGCAAATTCCGTTGGCCGCAGCGCTTTGAAGGCATTGATAGCCTGAACGGTCGCTGGACCGGCCAGCCCATCAGGTTCGCCGGCGGCAAAGCCGAGCTGGTTTAGCAGGGCCTGGATATCGATGACGTTTTCACGCAGCGTCCGGCGCGTAATCAGCATGCTGATCGGCGCGATATCCGCAGTGGGCGCCTGCAGCTGGAACTGCGGCATCGGCAGGGCAGCCGTCGTCTCGTTCATGGCGACTAGCACCTGCGTCTTCGCGTCGCCTATGGCCGGCCGCAGCTCCACGTCCGATAGCAGTGGTGCCGGTTCGGGCCGGTCGGGGCGGAACAGGGTCGGATGGTCAATCGGCTCTGGTGCCAGTTCACTGTCGGTAATGATGACCGGCACGCCCATCTCGGTCATCTTGTAGAGCGATTTCGCAAAATCGCCGGGCATGCGCACGCAGCCATGTGAGGCCGGATAGCGCGGCACGGAATTAGACTCGTGCAGCGCAATGCCGGACCATGTCAGCCGCTGCATGAAGGGCATCGGGGCGTTCGAATAGATATTGGATTCGTGGTACTTCTGCTTCTCGATGACGGAGAAGATGCCGCTCGGCGTCGTGTGCCCGTCCTTGCCGCTCGAAATCTTGGAGGTCGCCACGATCTCCGCACCGTCATAGACGGCCAGCGACTGCTTATCCTTGGACACGAAAATCTGCAGCGTGCGCGCGTCTGCTGCAAAAGCCGGATGGACAAGAGCGGTTGCCGACAGCAACCCGATAAGAACGCTTACACGCACAGACATGACGCAATACACCACATGCACAAAAACGACGCGAGTTAAGCACGCGAAGTTTAACGAAGGCTTGAATACGCGGCGCCGCTTTGATCACGAGATTGTGGGATATTCAATTTTATGCAAATCTAAAAAAGGAGAAGTCTTGGGGGAGACTTGGAAATGCATGTCGATATTGTTTCCGCGTTCGATCATCTGCATGCCCTGAAAGACAACTGGAACGAGGTCTATGCTGCCGATCCGGAGGGGAACTACTTCCTCTCCTGGCACTGGATCGCCAAATGGCTGGAGCGGCGCGCTTCTTGGTTCGTTCTCGCCGCTAAGCGGCAGGAGGGGGATGAACGATACGTGGCTTTCCTGCCCATCCAGCTGCATGTCGAATTCGAGGAAGGGCAGGGCCTCGTCAATATCCTGCGGCTCGGCGGCACACCCTATGCCGGCTATAACGGCCTCCTGACACGTCCCGAGGATGCCGAAGCGGCGCTCAGCGCCTTTGTCGATTGCCTCCAGACCTTCAACTGGAAACATCTCGATCTCGACGATGTCTATATATCCGAGGAGAGGTTGAAGGCGCTCCTCGAGGCCTTTCCGTTTTCCGAATTTTCAAAGAGAAAGGTCGCTCGTAGGCCGCACATCACCTCGGTTGGTGAAAACATCGACCACGACGTCTATGTCTATGTGCCGCTCGGCGATGATTTCGAAACCTTCGTCGATGAGCGTTTCGGCTCGAAGACCCGTCGCAATGCGCGAAAAGCGCTACGCGATCTCGTCGCACCGCAGAACGAACTGCGTATCACTCACGTCACGCCCGAGACGATGGAGCGCGACTTGGCGCTCTTTTACGAGATGTGGAACCTGCAATGGGGCGAGCGCCAGCCGCGCTACGGAAAATTCATTCTCGACAACAGCCGTCATATGCTACCGGCCTGCATCGAGCATGGCACGGTCTTCATGCCGATCCTCTGGCATCAGGACAAGCCGGTCGGCACCTTCATCATCTTCCTCGATCCCTACCGCAAGTCGATGATGTGCTTTCTCGGAAGCCGCGACCTGACCTTCTGCCACTCGATCAGCCCCGGCTTCATGCTCCATTGCTACAATCTGCGCTGGGCGATTGAAAATGGCTACCGTATCTACGACCTGGGCACCGGCAATTACAGCTATAAGGATTTACTCGGATCGGAGCATCATATCGTCGAGAAGCTGCAGATCTCCACGCTGACAGGCCGCAATATCGGCGACCGTCTCGATCCGCACTCGCTTAACATCGCCATGCATCAGGCGGTGCATTTCTTCAGGAATGGAAACCCGACCGCCGCCGAACTCTGTTGCCGGCAGATCCTGGCCGTCGACGAGAAACATGCACAAGCCTCCTCATTGCTGGCGAAAATCGAGGCAGCACAGCGGCCAAGGCTGACCGGTGATCCCGAAACCCATTTCAGTGCCGCCGCCGAACGTCATCGCGCCGGCGATCTTACTGCCGCGGAAGCTGGCTATCGCGACGTGATCTTAGTCATGCCAGATCATTTCGATGCTTTGCAGCATCTGGCATTGCTGCTCCTGCAGAAGGGCGATCTGCGTGGCGCAGCAGTCTGCGTCGACAAGGCGATCGAGGCGAAACCGACATCCGCCTCAGCCTATTGCAATCGCGGCAATATCCAGGCGCGGCTTTCGAATTTCGATCAGGCGCTCGCAAGCTACGATCGGGCAATCGCTCTCGATGCCGGCCATGCCATCGCCCTCAACAATCGCGGCAATGTTCTGCGGCGACTGGGGCGCCATGATGAGGCGCTGGAAAGCTATGATCGTGCGATCGCGATCGAACCCGGTTATGCACAGGCTGTGAAGAACAGGGCGGCGGCACTACAGGAAATGGCCGCGGTGCCGGCCTAGAGCGCCGTGCGTCCATTCGGACGCACAAAGGACGCTCTAACTTTTTTAATCTACGCATCAGGCTTTCCCAAAATCGATTCCGATTTTCGGGCCGATGCTGTAGGCTAGCGGTTCCCCTTGCCGCCGAAAGTATAGCCGGTCTCGACCGTGCCCTTGCCGAACTTGTCGCGCAACTTGTCCATGGCGGCTTCCGCCGCCGCGCGCCGGCCGGATTGCTGGTCGATAAGATCGGGCGGGTCGGCGCGGTCGGCATCGCCGAGATCGGTGACGCCAATGCCGATCAGGCGGAATTTCGTGCCGTCCGTTTCCTTCTCCAGAAGATCGAGCCCCGTGCGGAAGATCTTGTCGGCCAGTTGTGTCGGGTCTTCAAGGCGCCGGTTGCGGGTGCGCGATTTGAAATCGGCGGTCTTCATCTTCAGCACCACGGTCTGGCCGGCAATGCCGTTCTTCTTCAGCCGCCAGGAGACCTTTTCCGAGAGATTGCGCAGGATCGGCACCAGATCATCATAACGCGAGATATCATCGAAGAAGGTGGTTTCAGCTGAGACGCTCTTGGCGGCATCGTTGATATGCACTTCGCGGTCGTCGATGCCGCGCGACAGGCGGGAAAGCCGCTGGCCGATGCTGCCGTAACGGCGCATCAGGTCGTTCTCTTCCATTTGCTGCAACTGGCCGATCGTGCGGATGCCATCTGCTTCGAGCGTCGCGGCAAATGCCTTGCCGACGCCCCAGATGGTCGTCACGGGACGAGGCGCCAGAAACTCCACGGCTTCCTCGCGTCCGATGACGGAAAAACCACGCGGTTTCTGCAGGTCGGAGGCGACCTTGGCGAGGAATTTGCAATAGGAAAGACCGACCGAGACGGTAATGCCCACCTCTTTTTCGACGCGGCGGGCAAACTTCGCCAGCGTGCGGGCCGGCGGATCGTGATGCAGCCGTTCCGTGCCGCCGAGTTCCAGGAACGCCTCGTCGATGGAGAGCGGCTGCACAAGCGGCGTCAGTTCCTGCATCAGTGCACGAACCTGCCGCCCGACCTTGACATATTTCTCCATGTCCGGACGGATAACGACCGCCTGCGGGCAAGCCTCCAGCGCCTTGAACATCGGCATGGCCGAGCGTACGCCGTGGATTCGCGCGATATAACAGGCCGTAGAGACGACCCCGCGTTTGCCGCCGCCGATGATCACGGGCTTGTCGGCAAGCTCCGGATTGTCGCGTTTTTCCACAGCGGCATAGAAGGCGTCGCAGTCAATATGCGCGAGCGTCAGGTCATAAAGCTCTTTGTGGCGCGCGAGACGCGGGCTGCCGCAAACATGGCAGCGGCGTACGTCTCCCTTCTGCTCGGCAAGGCAGTCGCGACAGAAGCCGGGTGTCTTGTCAGATGCAGGCGCCATGGTGGGAACAAAGGTTGAACATCGCAACATTACGCCCTAAGCTTTTGAGTCTCAAGAGAGGGAGGAGAGCTTGGCCGTGGATATCGATCTTCGTTTCGAACCCGTCACGGCCGAACGCTGGGGCGATTTCGAAAAGCTGTTCGGCCCGCAGGGCGCTTTCTATAATTGCTGGTGCGTGGCGCTGCGTCTTCCGCATGCCGTCCGCACGAAGATGGAACCTTCGGAGCGCAAGGCCCATATGCAGGACCGGATTGAGACGGGAGCGCCGCCGGGCATTCTCTGTTATGCCGAAGGCGAGCCTGTGGCCTGGGTTCAGGTGGGGCCGCGCCACGACGTGCCGCAGTTCAATTCGCCGCGAACGGTTTCGAGGCCACTCGAGGAGGGTGACGCTCATGATCCCTCGATCTGGGCAGTCAGTTGCTTTTTCCTGTTGCCGAAACTGCGCGGAAAAGGCTTGAGCCACAGATTGCTTGCTGGTGCCGTCGATTATGCTCGCGGTCAGGGCGCGCGGTTGCTGGAAGCCTGTCCGATCGACCATGTGAAGCAGTCGAAATCCGTTACGCTTTGCATCGGCTCCACGGCGATTTTCGACACAGCCGGTTTCGAAACGATCGCGCGGCGCAAGGACGGCCGGCCGCTCATGCGGCTGGATTTGCACGGCTGATCGTATGTGCCGTAAGATGTTGGTCGATGAGTTCGGCGGCATGAGCCCAGTCTCTCGCGCGCGCGATATTCTCGGCGGCGGCTGGCGCGAAGCGGTGAACGGGTGTGTCAGGCATGAGATGGATGAGCAGGCAATCTGCCACATGCTCCTTCACGGAATGCAGGTTGCGCGCCATATCATCGATAAAGACGACCGGAAGATCGCGACCGCCATGCAGGGCGTGGACGATCGGTCCCTTCGGCTGTTCGCTGGCAAGCAACGGGAAGGTGAGGCCCGCGCTGTCGAGAAGGCGACGACGATGGGCGGAAAACTGCGGTGGCATCGCGGTGAGGAACAGGACGTCGGCATCGTCAGACAAGCGTTCGAGCGTCGAAACGACGGGATCGATAGGCGTCTGCCAACTTTCCTGGGCTTCGAAGAATTCCAGGATCAGCCGGCTGACATGCTGATCCTCAAGCGCAAGCCCGTCGGCCAGCGAGACGATGTTGCCGTGAAGACGGAAGGAGCGCGGCAGAAATTCATGGCCGAGACTTTTGAGGTACAGTTGGAAAGGACCGATGAATTGCAGCACCACATCATCGACATCGCAGACGATGAGCGGCCTGTCGCCAAGGCGGATATGCGAGATGTCGAATTCGGCGCTGTTGCTCACGATCAGTATTCCCCAGAGTCGAGGCCAGGCGGCGAGAAGTGGCGCCATGCCGCAGTCAGCGCTTCCGGCGTCGTGTTCGTCGCCTCACAGAAGGCGATTGCCGTCGGCTCATGGTTCATAAGAAAGTCCAGCATGCCGGCGAGAAAGCCGGGATCGGTGATGGCATTGCGCACTTGCTGCGGTTCTACGCCTGTCAATGCCAGGAAGCGACCGAAGAGATCCGGGTCGTTCGCAAGCCAGCCAAGGACGGCAATGGCCGTTCCTTGCGGATCGGCTGTCGCCGCAAGTTGTTTCGAAGTCTTGAAATTGCTTTGCATTGCGGTGGTCGAGTTACCTTTTCTTCAACCAAATACCGGTAGCTTGCACTATCGGTTTCATGGAGCCATTTGTCAGCTAATGTCTTTATCATGGACATTTGGCTTCAAGAGCGGACGTAGGGACAGCTGATCATGCCCAAACAGGTGATGATTGTAGAAGATAACGAGCTCAACATGAAGCTCTTTCGCGACCTCATCGAGGCCTCGGGCTATACCACGATCCAGACCCGCAACGGCATGGAAGCGCTTGATCTTGCGCGCAAACATCGCCCCGATCTTATACTTATGGATATTCAGCTTCCGGAAGTTTCCGGCCTCGAAGTCACCAAGTGGCTGAAGGAAGACGACGAACTGCATGTGATCCCGGTCATCGCCGTCACGGCCTTTGCCATGAAGGGCGACGAGGAGCGGATCAGACAGGGCGGCTGCGAGGCCTATGTCTCGAAGCCGATCTCCGTTCCGAAATTCATTGAGACGATCAAGACTTATTTGGGCGACGCCTGAGGCATCGGAAAAAAGATTCATGACTGCGCGAATACTGGTTGTTGATGATATTCCGGCAAATGTGAAGCTGCTCGAAGCGCGGCTGCTGGCCGAATATTTCGACGTGCTGACCGCGGCCGACGGCTACGAGGCGCTGGCGATCTGCGACCGCAACCAGGTGGATCTCATCTTGCTCGACATCATGATGCCCGGCATCGACGGTTTCGAAGTATGCGAGCGGCTGAAGGCCAATCCGAAGACCGCCCATATTCCTGTCGTCATGGTCACCGCGCTCGACCAGTCGGCCGACCGCGTGCGCGGCCTGAAGGCCGGTGCCGACGACTTCCTGACGAAGCCCGTCAACGACCTGCAGCTCATCTCCCGCGTAAAAAGCCTGCTGCGCCTGAAGACGCTGAGCGACGAACTGCGCGTGCGCGCCGAGACCGCCCATACGATGGGCATGGACGAATTGATGCGCGCCGGCGACGGACGCTCGGACGAGGCGGGACAGGTGTTGCTGGTCGACAGCCGCGCCAACTCGCAGGAACGCATCATCAAGGCGCTGAAGCCCGTCGCAGACGTGGTCGCCATCTCCGATCCGCAGGCGGCTCTTTTCGAAGCTGCCGAGAGCGCCTTCGAACTCGTCATCGTCAACGCCAATTTCGATGAATATGATCCGCTGCGGCTCTGCTCGCAGTTCCGCTCGCTGGAACGGACCCGTTTCCTGCCGATCCTGATCATCACGGAGCAGGGCGCCGACGAGATGGTCATCCGCGCGCTCGATCTCGGCGTCAACGACTATATCGTGCGCCCTGTCGATCCGAACGAACTGGTCGCCCGCAGCCTGACGCAGATCCGCCGCAAGCGCTACAACGACCGCCTGCGCGCCAGCGTCAAGCAGACAATCGAGCTTGCTGTCACCGATCCGCTGACCGGTCTGAACAACCGCCGTTATCTCGACAACCATCTCAACGTGCTCTTCAACCGCTCGATGGCCCGTGGCCGGCCGCTCTCGGTGCTGATTACCGATATCGACCGCTTCAAGCAGGTAAATGACACCTATGGCCATGACGGCGGCGACCAGGTGCTGAAGGAATTCGCAAACCGCGTGCGCTCGACTGTCCGCGGCGCTGATCTTGCCTGCCGTTACGGCGGGGAAGAGTTCGTCGTCGTCATGCCGGACACCTCGCCGGAAATTGCCGCAGCCGTTGCCGAGCGCCTGCGCGCGGCCATTGAAAGCACGCCGTTCCTGCTGAAGTCGTCGGGCGAAACGCTGAATATTACGGCCTCTTTCGGCATATCCTCGCGCATAGCCTCAGTCATAACGCCCGACCAGCTCATGAAGCAGGCAGACCTTGCGCTCTATGAGGCGAAAAATACCGGGCGCAACCGCGTCGTGGCCTCGGCCGCCTGACACACAGCGTTCCGTAATGCGTCGCTTTCGGTTATCCACTGGGGGTAGCTGAACCTTACAAATATTTAATTTTGCTGGCTGCAACGAAGGCGCCGGTTTTCCAACCCGATAGCCAAAAAATGGACTTTAAAGCGTGTTTCTTCTGATAACACGTATCGCCTGCTCCCGAAAGCTAGAGGCGGCGAACACGAAAAGAAGAGCGGACTATAGTTGCATCCCGATTGTCTGGTCTGTGTAAATCGTATTTCACAAAACGTAACGCCGACACCTTACGTTAGGGGAGGGGCTGACGTATTATTGCAATATATTTCTGAAATTCTTGCCGATATAAAATATTGTCCTTTTGGTAAAAGAGATTTGGCTGCGTCTTTACACGTGCCAAAATTGGACTTTTAACCATAGAATCATACTCGTAAATTTTACCATTAAGAATTTGTTGATTTTCTTTCATTTTTGCGCAAATTATCGGCTCAGAACAGAAAACGCTCCCATGGAGGAGCCGTCGATACCCCATGATGCTCAGGTCCGCCGCATCTCCTGGGTCGTGGGGTCGGTCGGCTGGTACGCAATCTCAAACGGTTCCTCGTGCCGTTTTGCATGCTGGCCGACCCCCTTTTCGTGAAAACGCCGTCACTTCCCAAAGATGGAAGGGCGGCGTTTTTCTTTGTTTGCGCTAACATTACCGTCAGCAAGTCCAGAACAAACAAAAAGCGCGCAACCCGAAGGCGCGCGCTTTTTTAGAACCGTCAGACCAAGTGATTACTTGATCTTGGTTTCCTTGAACTCGACGTGCTTCTTTGCAACCGGGTCGTACTTGGTCTTCGTCATCTTGTCCGTCATCGTACGGCTGTTCTTCGTCGTGACGTAGAAGAAACCGGTGTCGGCCGTCGACAGAAGCTTGATCTTGATAGTGGTAGCCTTGGCCATGGTCGTCCTGCCTTTAAGAAAATGAAAGCCGTGGAAAACCGGATAGGCTCCACGGCAAATTCTGGCGCGAAACTACGAATCTAGCCCGAAAAGTCAAGCCCGCTTTCCGAGGAAAAGCAGTCTTATGCCGGCGAGCAAGGCATAAAGCCCGAAGAAACCGGCAATTGCATAGGCAAAACCGTTGTTTCCGGCAACATCGATGGCAACGCCGATCACCTGGGGACCTGCAACGGTGCCGACGGCATAACAGAAAACGAAAGCGGCATTGGCCGCCGCAAGGTCGGAACCTGTCAGACGCGAGCCGAGATGGCTCAGACCGACCGTGTAGAGGCCAGAGACGCAGCCACCCCAGAAAAGCAGGATGCCGGCCATGAGAAGCCAGTTGTCAACCAGGACCGGCAGCATCATCGTGCCGACGAAGCCGGTCAGGGCCATCAGCGCCAGCAGGGGGCGCTTGTCCTTGATGCGGTCCGAAAGCAACCCGAGCGGGATCTGGAAGATGACGTTGCCGACACCCATCATGGTGAGCAGCAGGGCGGCCTGCGATTCGGTGAAATGCGCACGCACCGCAAAGATCGGAAAGAGCGAGAGGCCGCCGGCTTCGACTGCACCGAAGATGAAGACGGCCGCCGTTGCGGTCGGCACCAGGAAGACATAGCGCATGAAATGCAGTTCCGGCTTCTCGTCCAGGACAGGGCTTTCATGGCGAGCGATGAAGATCGGGATCGCAGCCAGCAGGATCGCGAAGGCACCGACCAGGAAGGGCAGGATGCCGTCGCTGCCAAGCAGCGAGAAGATCAGTGGTCCGGCAGCAAAGCCGAGTGAAAGGACGGTTGCATAGATGCCGAGCACGAAGCCGCGTTTGGAAGGCGGCGAGGCCGCATTAATCCAGAATTCGGAGAGGATGAAGAGTGTGGTCGTCGCGCCGTGGAAGGCGAAACGCAGCGGAAACCACATCCAGAAATCCCGAGCATAGTAGAAGCCGAGCGCGCTCAACGCCGAGATAAGCACCGCCCACATCATGGTAGGCGCCACACCGTATTTATGCGCGAGCTTGGTGGTGATCGGTGCCGCCGCCATCGCCGCGATACCGGCCATGGCGGTGTTGAGGCCGATGAGGGTGGAGGAAATGCCACGCTTTTCGAGAATAATGCTGAGGAGAGGAAGTCCCAGGCCGATCGCTATGCCGACAGCGGAGATGGACGAGACGGCTGCCACCAGAGAAGGCCAATGGATTTCCTCGACATGGCCCGGTGTGCCGTTCCTCGGCTGAGACATTTATCCATCCTTAGAGAGGTATGCGGACGAATCGTCCGTCTGGAGCCACATAGAAAGACATAGACATGCCAAATCCAAGTGACGGGCAGGGTTTCACAATATTTCTGGCATCCGCCGGCGATTTCTTGAGTGTAAGCTTTCCCCGTACTAAAGATGATGACCGTGTCGATCCTCTGCAGATAGTCGGCTATGGGCCATGGCGCTCTGGTCGCTGCCACTACACGCGAAATATGTCTGGAAGGTGAAAGTGTTCAAGCTTGCCGGCCGGGTAAGTCGTAATCATCCGGTTCGTCGTCATGGCCGCCGAAACCGTGCATCTTCAGCGCCCATTGCAGGCCTATGACGCCGCCCTTGATCGGCTGGATCGAGACGAGCGCCGTGATGATGGTGATCGGTGTCCAGATGGCGAGATGCATCCAGACCGGCAGCACGAAGGCCATGTCTGTCAGCATGAACCCGCCGACGACGACGTGGCCGAGCACGAGGATGACGAGATAGGGCGGCAGATCGTCGGCGCGCTGGTGGTACATCGCCTCGCCGCAGGCCGCGCAATGATCGACCGGCTTCAGAAAAGCGTGGAACAACTTGCCGCTGCCGCAGGCCGGGCAGCGGTTCAGCATGCCGCGCATGATGGAGCGTCCGAGCGGGCGCTCGACATCGGGCGTATCCCCGTAGCGGACGACCTCGTCTGTCGGTGTGCTCATCGATCTTTCCCTTCTCAGAACTAGCGCCGCCCGCGCGGCGGCCTCGTTCCGATCTTCTTGCGAGCGCGGCTTGCGTCGCGTCGCCCCGCCTTGTGGAAGGAGCGCACAGCCGTGGGCATCTTACGTCCTTCGCTCAGCATCTCGAAGCGCAGGGCGCCCGCAAGCGGGATCGCCTCTGCCAACCGCACCGTCACATCGTCGCCGAGACGATAACCAAGACCCGTCTTTTCACCTGATAGCGCCTGATGCGCCTCGTCATAGATGAAGTAGTCGGAGCCGAGCGTAGATATAGGGATGAAACCATCAGCGCCATAGTCCGGCAGCATGATAAACAGACCGGATTTGGTGACACCCGAAACGCGCCCCTCGAATTCCTGGCCGATGCGACCGGCAAGATGATGGGCGATCAGGCGATCGACCGTCTCGCGTTCGGCGGCCATGGCACGGCGCTCGAAGGTGGAGATTTCGGCGGAGATGTCGTCGAGCGTCGCTTCCTCGTCCGGTGTGATGCCGCCCTCGCCGAAGCCGAGCGAGCCAACGAGCGCGCGATGCACGATCAGGTCCGCATAACGGCGGATCGGCGAGGTGAAGTGCGCATACTTCATCAGGTTCAGGCCGAAATGGCCGATATTCTCAGGGCTGTAGATCGCCTGGCTCTGCGAGCGCAGTACCATCTCGTTGACCATCGTCTGGTGCGGCGTGTTGTCAGCCTTGGCGAGGATGCCGTTGAAGCTGTTGGCGCGCATATTGCCGCCTTTGGCAAGCGAGATGCCGAGGGTAGCGAGGAACTCGCGCAGCACCTCCTGCTTGGCAAGCGTTGGCGTATCGTGGATACGGTAGATCAGCGGCTGGCGCTTTTTTTCCAATGTCTCGGCAGCGCAGACGTTCGCCTGGATCATCATTTCTTCGATCAGCTTGTGCGCATCGAGGCGCGGCGGCACGAAGACCCGTTCGACGGTGCCGTCGGGCTTCAGCAGGATCTTGCGCTCGGGCATATCGAGTTCGAGCGGCTGGCGCCGGTCGCGGCCGCGCTTCATCGTCTCGTAGGCGTGCCACAGCGGCTTCAGGATTGGCTCCAGCAGCGGCCCGGTCTTGTCGTCAGGCTTGCCGTCGATCGCCGCCTGCGCCTGCTGGTAGGACAGCTTAGCAGCGCTCTTCATCATGATGCGATGGAAGGTATGCCCGATCTTGCGGCCGTCCTTCGAGAAGACCATGCGAACCGCAAGGGCAGGGCGGTCGACGCCTTCCTTCAGCGAGCAGAGATCGTTGGAGATGCGTTCCGGCAGCATCGGCACGACACGGTCGGGGAAATAGACAGAGTTGCCGCGCTTCAAGGCTTCGCGGTCGAGCGGCGAATTCGGCCGCACGTACCAGGAGACATCTGCAATTGCGACTGTGACGATCACGCCGCCCGTATTGTCCTCGGATGGATCCTCCTCGGCATAGACGGCATCGTCATGGTCCTTGGCGTCGGCGGGATCGATTGTGATCAGCGGCATGTCGCGCCAGTCCTCCCGATGCGACATGGTGGCAGGCTTGGCGTCATCCGCCTCTGCGACGGCGGCCGGCGGGAAGACATGCGGAATACCGTGCGCGTGGATGGCGATCATCGAGATCGCTTTTTCCGAAGCGACGGAGCCGATGACCGAAAGCACCTTGGCACGCGCCAGGCCGAAACGGCCAAGGCGCGCAATCTCCACCTCGACCAGATCGCCGTCCTTGGCATCGCCCTTGTAGTCGGGGTCGATCAGCATTTCCTCGCCGCGCCGGTCGATGGGCAGCAGGCGTCCGGCACCACCCGGCGCATCCTTGAAGACACCCATGCTGGCACCCCGCCGCTTGTCGATCACCTTGATGATGCGGGCGGTATAGGCCGGGCCGCCGCGGTCGACAGCCGGGAAGATCTTGGCGAGGATACGGTCACCCATGCCGGCAACCGGCGACTTGCCCTTGCCCTGACGGCCCGCCGGCGATTGCTGGCGAATGGCAACGGCAGGGGCCACGCCCTGATCTTCCGGCCATTCGGCCGGGCGGCCGATCAACTCGCCATCCTTGTCGCGCGTGGTGATGTCGAGCACGGTGACGGGAGGCAGCGCACCGGGCCGGATCAGCGACTTGCGGGTCTTCTGCAGCATGCCTTCCTGCTCCAGCTCCTGCAGCAGGTGCTTGAGCTCGACACGGCTTTCGCCCTTCAGCCCGAAGGCCTTAGCAAGCTCGCGCTTGGAGGCTTTCTGCGGATGTTCGGCGATGAAGCGCAGGATAACTTCGCGCGGCGGCAGGATGCCGTGCACGATGTTTAGCGGCTCAGGCGCAGGTTCCCTGCTCGCGCGTCCGAATTTTCCCGGGCGCTTGCCCATGGCTCTCGTAGTCTCGCGCGGTTCTCTCGCCACTCTCAGCTCTTTTTCGTTTTCGCCGGCGCTTTTGCCTTGGTTGCCTTCGGCTTTGCGGCGGTCTTCGTCGTCTTGGCTTCAGCGGCCGCGGCCTTCGGCTTCGCTGCTGACTTGGCCTTGGCCTTGCCGGCGGGAGCCTTGCCTGCCTTTTCCGCAATCAGCACCAGCGCCTCTTCGACGGTGATGGCCTGCGGATCCTTGCCCTTCGGCAGCGTCGCGTTAACCTTGCCCCAGTTGACATAGGGGCCGTAGCGGCCGTCGCGAACAGTGATCGCGCCACCATCGGGATGAGCGCCGAGTTCCTTCAGGGCTGCCGGCGTTCCGCGGTTGCCGCCAGGCGCCTTGGCCTGCTTTTCGGCAATCAGCGTCACGGCGCGGTTGAGACCGACCGAGAAGACGTCCTCGATGCTTTCCAGATTGGCATAGGTACCATCATGCAGCAGGAACGGCCCGTAGCGACCGAGCCCGGAAGAGATCATCTTGCCGGATTCCGGATGTTTGCCGATGTCGCGCGGAAGCGAAATCAGCGCCATCGCCTTTTCGTAGTCGATATCCTCGGGCTTCCAGCCCTTCGGCAGCGAGGAGCGCTTGGCATCCTTGCCGTCGCCGCGCTGGATATAGGGTCCGAAACGACCCGAACGCAGCGTCAGTTCCTCGCCTGTGGTCGGGTCGGTGCCGAGGTTCTTCGGCTCGTTCAGTGCAGCGCCTTCAGCCTCGCCGCCGTTTTCGGAGGAGAGCTGGCGGGTATAGTTGCATTCCGGATAATTGGAGCAGCCGACGAAGGCACCGTACTTGCCGAGCTTCAGTGACAGGTTGCCGGTGCCGCAGACCTGGCAGATGCGCGGATCGCTGCCGTCCTCGCGCTTCGGGAAGACCAGCGGTGCCAGGGCTTCGTTCAGCGAGTCCAGAACGTTGGTGACGCGCAGTTCCTTGGTGTCTTCGATCTGCGAGAAGAAATCCTTCCAGAAGTCGCGAAGAACCTGTTTCCAGTTCAGTTCGCCGGCTGAGATCCGATCGAGCTTCTCTTCGAGATCGGCCGTGAAATCATATTCGACATACTTGGTGAAGAAGCTTTCGAGGAAGGCGGTAACGAGACGCCCCTTCGCCTGCGGAATGAGCTTGCGCTTGTCGATCGTCACATAGTCACGGTCGCGCAGCGTCGCCAGCGTCGCGGCATAGGTGGACGGACGGCCGATGCCGAGCTCTTCCATCTTCTTGATGAGCGAAGCTTCGGAATAACGCGGTGGTGGCTCGGTAAAGTGCTGCGTCGAGTTGATCTTCTGCTTGGCGAGGTTCTCGCGCGCATTGATCTCCGGCAGGCGGCCATCCTCGTCATCAGCGTCGTCGCTCTGCTCGCCATCCTCCTTCTGGTCGGTATAGGCGGCAATGAAACCGTCGAAACGGATGACGGAGCCGACGGCGCGCAGCCCGGCCTTCTGGCCGTTATTGTCGGCAATGATTTCTGCCGTCGTACGTTCGATTTCGGCCGATGCCATCTGGCTGGCGATGCCGCGCTTCCAGATCAGATCGTAGAGGCGGATCTGGTCGGCATCCAGGAACTTGCGGACGCGATCCGGCGAGCGGTTGAAATCGGTCGGGCGGATCGCTTCGTGTGCTTCCTGCGCGTTCTTCGCCTTGGTCGAGTAGAAACGTGCCTTTTCCGGCAGGTAGCGTTCACCGAACTGCTCGCCGATGGCGCTTCGCGCGGCATCGATCGCTTCCGGCGCCATCTGCACGCCGTCCGTACGCATATAGGTGATCAGACCGACGGTCTCGCCGCCAATGTCGACGCCCTCGTAAAGCTTCTGCGCGATCTGCATGGTGCGCGAGGCCGAGAAGCCGAGCTTGGAGGAGGCCGCCTGCTGCAGCGTGGAAGTGGTAAAGGGCGGTGCCGGATTACGCTTTACGGGCTTTGCCTCGACGCTTTCGACGACATAGCTGGCACCTTCCAGCAGTGCCTTCAGCCTGCCGGCTTCTTCGCCATTGCCGATCGAGCGCGGCTGCAGCCGCTTGCCATTGGCGGCAACCAGTCTTGCTTCGAATTCGTCGCCGCGCGGCGTCTTCAAGAGCGCCGACAGGTTCCAGTATTCCTCGGAAATGAAGCGCTCGATCTCGGATTCTCGATCGCAGACGAGGCGCAACGCAACGGACTGCACGCGGCCGGCGGAACGCGCGCCGGGCAGCTTGCGCCAGAGAACCGGCGAGAGGTTGAAGCCGACGAGGTAATCGAGTGCGCGGCGTGCCAGATAGGCATCGACCAGCGGGACGTCGATATCGCGCGGATCGGCCATCGCATCGAGCACGGCCTTCTTGGTGATGGCGTTGAAGACGACGCGCTTGACCGGCTTGCCGTTGATGACGCGCTTCTTGTTCAGAAGGTCGAGAACATGCCAGGAGATCGCTTCGCCTTCGCGATCCGGGTCGGTCGCCAGGAAAAGGGCATCGGAGGATTTCACCGCGTCGGCAATATCCTTCATGCGCTTGGACGAGGCGCTGTCCACCTCCCAAAGCATCTCGAAATCCTGATCCGGAAGAACTGATCCATCCTTGGCAGGCAGATCGCGCACATGGCCGAAAGAGGCGAGCACTTTGTATCCTGGACCCAGATACTTATTGATCGTCTTGGCCTTGGCAGGCGATTCCACCACTACAACATTCATGATGATTCTCTAAAAAAGATGCCGATCCGGCGGAGAGGCAGGCGTAACATGCACTGCAACATGAATACCGGCCCCCCGACATGGACAGGGAATTCGCTCTGGTCAAGAGGTTTGCTTCAATTTTACCTCTTTGCCGCGTGTCGCAACCATTGCGAGATTCTGAGCCTATTGCAATTCAAGATGATTGCGCTATCGTTTTTGAAGTGTGGTTCGGGCTCCTGGTAAAGCAGCCCTCTCCGATTTCATAGAGACAATTATGGCGCCCAAGGCTGCAGAAAAAGACACCGATCGCTCGGCATCGCTTGAAAACATTGCTTTCATCCGGCAGATGCTCGCAGAGTTGCGCCAGGTGGCTGAACGCGAAAATGCGGAGATGCTCTGTTATCTCATTGAAATGGCCTGTGTCGAAGCCGGAGACCTGCAGTCACGCATCGATGGCGGCTCAGTCGGTCATGGAAATTGAAACCAGCCCGCCGGCATGGCGATGAAGCCGCCCGGCCATATCCAGCTCCAGAAGAACAAGATAGACGGCGGAAGCCGAGAGACCGGTATGACGGATGATGTCGTCGACCTCCGCCGGCGTCGGACCGAGCGCATCGATGACGAGCGTGCGATCCGTTTCGTCGGGCGGAAGCGACATCCGGCCGCCTTCGCGCTTCGGTTCTTCGGCTGATTGCAGCGAGAAGAGATCGGGCTGGGAGAGCGGCGCCAGCGCTTCCACGACATCCTCGGGCGAAGTGACGATCATCGCCCCGTCCTTCAGAAGGCCGTTCGTGCCGTGGCAGCGTGGATCGAGCGGCGAACCCGGCACGGCAAAGACCAGCCGCCCGAATTCGCCGGCCATCCGCGCCGTGATAAGCGAACCGGAGCGAACGGCTGCCTCCACGACCGCGACGCCGAGCGAGATGCCCGCAATCAGCCGGTTACGGCGGGGGAAATCGCGCGCACGCGGCTCCCAGCCGAAAGGCATCTCGCTGACGGCAAGCCCGTTGCCATTCCATATCTCCTCCAGCAGTCCGACATTTTCAGGCGGGTAGGGCTGGTCCAGCCCTCCGGCCATTGCGGCAATGGTGCCGGTATCGAGGCTCGCTCGATGGGCGGCCGTGTCGATGCCGCGGGCAAGGCCGGAGACGACCGCATAGCCGGCCCGGCCACACTCTCGGGCGATCATCGCCGCGAACTTCGCGCCGCTGACGGAAGCATTGCGCGAACCGACGATCCCGACTGCCGGCCTGTTTAGCACGGAAAGATCGCCCTTGACCGCGAGCAGTGGCGGCGCGCCGTCGATCTGGCGTAGCGCCTGCGGATAATCAGGCTCGCCGATGCCGACGAAGCGGGCGCCGAAGCGCTGCGCCGCCTCGAGTTCGCGGTATGCTTCGGTTTCGGTGGCGATGCGGATCGAACGGGTCGCGCCGCCGCGCGCCGATAGTTCCGGCAGCATGGAAAGAGCGGCTTCCGCCGAACCGAAATGATTGATGAGATCGCGAAAGGTCGCAGGGCCGACATTGTCTGAGCGGATCAGCCTCAGCCAGGCGATCCTCTGTCTCTCTGTCAGCGCAATTCCTTTTGGCTTTGCGCTGAGCGCGTCCATTACCCCTTAGCCCCGATCTTGCTTTCCGTCCCGCTGATCAGGCGGGAGATATTGGCCTTGTGTTTCCAGTAGGAGATGACGCTCATGATGGCCATGATTGCCGCAACCTTTTCGTCGCCCAATATCCACAATGCAACCGGAATGACAAGCATCGCAACAAGCGCTGAAAGCGAGGAATAGCGGCTGACGAAGGCAACCCCAAGCCAGACGACTGCAAAGAGCAGAACTATTGATGGCGCGACGCCGAGCAGCGTGCCGATATAGGTGGCAACACCCTTGCCACCCTTGAAACCGATCCAGACGGGGAAGAGGTGGCCAATGAAGGCAAAGAAACCGGCGATGATGCCCGCTTCCTCACCCGCGAAATAGGCCATGATCCAGGCAGCGGCGGCAGCTTTCAGCGCATCGAGCAGTAGCGTAGCGGCCGCGAGCTTCTTGTTGCCGGTACGCAGAACGTTGGTCGCGCCGATATTGCCGGAGCCGATGCTGCGCACATCGCCGAGGCCGGCGGCGCGCGTGAGGAGGAGACCGAACGGGATGGAGCCGAGCAGGTAGCCAACGACGACGGCGGCAAGCGCCAGAGGCAGGGTAATCTGCCAGGTGACAAGATCAGATATCATTTTTGTTCCCCAGTCTTTTGCCGAGAGGATGCCCGGAAGGGCAGAGCACCCTCAGTCCTGCAATGCGTGAACCAGCTTACCCCCGACATAGGTCGCAACGGCCCGCCCGCTGAAGCGCGCATCCTCGAACGGCGTGTTCTTCGAGCGGGAGAGAAGCATGTCCTTGGAGACAAGCCAAGGTTCTTCGAGATCGATCAGCGCGATATCGGCCTTGGCGCCAGGCTTCAGCGTGCCGGCATCGAGGCCGAAGATCTGCGCCGGCCGCGTCGACATAGCATCGATTAGCCGCAACAGGCTGACCTGCTCGCTGTGATAAAGCCGTAGCGCTGCCGGGAGCATCGTCTCCAGTCCGACGGCGCCATCTTCGGCCTCGCCGAAAGGCAAGCGCTTGGTATCGACATCCTGCGGGTCATGCGAGGAGACGATGATATCGATTGCGCCTTTTGCCAGCGCATCCACCATTGCAACCCGGTCGTCTTCTGAGCGCAGCGGCGGATAGAGCTTGAAGAAGGTGCGGTATTCGCCGATATCGTTCTCGTTCAGCGCCAGATTGTTGATCGAGACGCCGCAGGTGACATGCACGCCGCGCGAGCGGGCAAGCTCGATCGCCTCGACCGACTCAGGCACGGAGATCATCGCCGCATGGTAGTTGCCGCGCGTCAGCTGCGCGATGCGCAGGTCACGCTCGAGCGGGATCAATTCCGCTTCCTTCGGAATGCCGGAGAGGCCGAGCCAGCTTGCAAGCAGGCCTTCATGCATGACGCCATTGGCGCCAAGATATTTGTCGCGCGTGGCGCAGGAAAGGACGGCGCCGAATTCGCGCGCATAAGTCATCACCCTGCGCAGCACCTGTGTATCGGAGATGCTGGAATGTGCGTCGGTGAAGGCGACGGCGCCTGCCTGCATCAAGAGGCCGATTTCCGTCATCTCCTCGCCAGCGAGGCCCTTGGTAATGGCCGCTGCCGGGTAGACGTTGACGACGGCCGTATCCCGTGACGTCTTCTTGACGAACTCGACGAGCGCGATGTCGTCGATGACGGGATGCGTATCCGGCATCATGATGATGGAAGTCACACCACCCGCTGCCGCAGCGCGGCTCGCCGAAGCGATGGTCTCGCGGTGCTCGCCGCCCGGTTCGCCGATATGGACGCGGGCGTCGACGAGGCCAGGTGTCGCGACGAGGCCAGTGCAATCGCGAACGGCAGCACCTTCGGGCGCGCCCTGGTTCTGCGCCTCCTTGCCGGCCGCGACGATCAGGCCGTCCTTGACGATGATGGTGCCGACTTCATCGAGGTTGCGCGAAGGATCAACGATGCGGACATTCTTGAGGACGAGATTGCTCATGCGCCCACTCCATCGGTGCGGGGTCCTTGGTTCTGGGAAACCAGCAGCGTCTCCATGACGGCCATGCGTACCGCGACCCCCATTTCCACCTGTTCGGCAATCACGCTCTGCGGGCCGTCCGCGACTTCGGAGGCGATTTCCACGCCGCGGTTCATCGGTCCGGGATGCATGACGAGCGCATCTTCCTTCGCTGCCTTCAGCGTCTCCGCGTCGAGGCCGTAAAAGTGATAATATTCGCGCACCGACGGCACGAAGGCGCCGGACATGCGCTCGCGCTGCAGCCGCAGCATCATCACCACATCCGCGTCCTTCAGCCCTTCCTTCATCGAATGGAAGACCTCGACGCCCATCTCGGCAATGCCGGCCGGCAGCAGCGTGGCAGGAGCGACAACACGCACCCTGGCGCCCATGGCGTTCAGAAGCAGGATGTTGGAGCGCGCCACGCGTGAATGCAGGACGTCGCCGCAGATTGCCACGATGATGCGCGACAGTCGGCCCTTGGCGCGACGGATGGTCAGCGCGTCGAGCAGCGCCTGTGTCGGGTGCTCGTGCTGGCCATCGCCGGCATTGACGACGGAGCAGGAGACCTTCTGGGCGAGAAGTGCGGCGGCCCCGGCGCTGGAGTGGCGGATGATCAAGACGTCCGGCCGCATCGCGTTCAGCGTCATCGCCGTATCGATCAGCGTCTCGCCCTTCTTCACCGAGGAATTGCCGACCGACATGTTCATCACGTCGGCGCCAAGGCGCTTGCCTGCGAGCTCGAAGGAGGCTTGCGTTCGTGTCGATGCCTCAAAGAAGAGGTTGATCTGCGTCAGTCCCCGAAGGGTCGACGTCTTCTTCTCTCTCTGTCTGCTGATCTTGACGGCTTCGTCAGCCTTGTCGAGAAGATAGGTAATATCCTGCTCGGTGAGGCCCTTGATGCCAATGAGGTGGCGGTGGGGGAAAAAGACCATGACCCTGCCTCTTATTGTCTTCGCGGGGTCTATAAAGAGTGTAGGGGGAAGGGGCAAGCTTGCGCTGTGAGCAAATCCCTGTGTCCCCATGCATTTTCCGTCGAATCCCGATAGAGCAGAAATCTGCGAATCACGAACTTCCGGTTTACCTTTGCCGGGCTCATGAAATAGAAGCGAACTATGACCTCCGCAAACCGGACTGACGACAAACTCGCCGAACTCAACCAGCCGAGCCTCTGGTCGGGAATCAACGCCTATCGATCCGATCCGCTGATTGTCGATCTGACTGCCACGCTGCCACGCACCATCCGCGAAGACCTTGAAAACATGGGGCGTTACGTGACCTCGCCGGAGGCACAGGAACTGGCGCGCATGGCAAACCAGGGCACGCCGCAGCTGCGCACTCACGGTCCGCGCGGCGAGCGTCTGGATATCGTCGAATTCCATCCGGCATGGCATGCGCTGATGCGCCGCTCCATGGCGTCCGGCCTGCATTCCTCCGTCTGGGATCCGCAGGCCGATACGGAGGCCAAGGATCAGGCCCACCATATTCGCGCAGCCCGTTTCTATCTGACGGCGCAGCTGGAATCTGGCCATCTTTGCCCGTTGACGATGACAAGCGCGTCCGTTGCTGCTCTCTCGGCCTCACCGGCCGTGCAGAAGGACTGGGCGCCGAAGATCCTGTCGCGCAAATATGACTCGTCCAATCGTCCGGCCATGCAGAAATCGGCCGTGACGATCGGCATGGGCATGACGGAAAAACAGGGCGGCACGGATGTTCGTGCCAACAAGACCGCTGCCGAAAAGGTCAGCGAAGGCATTTACCGGCTATCCGGCCACAAGTGGTTCATGTCCGCGCCGATGAGCGACGCCTTCATAATGCTGGCGCAGACCAAGGACGGCATGGGCTGCTTCCTGGTGCCGCGTCTGCTCGAGGATGGTTCTGCCAACGGCCTGCAATTCCAGCGCCTGAAGGACAAGATCGGCAACCGCTCGAATGCTTCTTCCGAAGTGGAGTTCACCGATACGTTCGGCTTTTTGCTCGGCGGTCCCGATGCCGGCATCCGCACCATCCTGGATATGGTGACGCTGACGCGGCTCGATTGTGCGCTTGCCTCTTCGGGTATCATGCGAGCATCGCTCGCCGAGGCAGTGCACCACACCCGCGGCCGCAGCGTTTTCGGCAAGATGCTGGTCAACCAGCCGATCATGACGCGCGTGCTCGCCGACATGGCGCTCGATGTGGCAGCCGCCACGGCTCTTTCCTTCCGCCTTGCCGATGCCTTCGACAAGGCGCGTGGCAATGCGGAAGATGCCGCCTATGCCCGCGTCATGACGCCGGTCGCCAAATACTGGTGCTGCAAGATCGCCCCGTCGCTGATCTACGAGGCGATGGAATGCATCGGCGGCAGCGGTTACATCGAAGAACGCCCGATCGCCCGCCACTATCGCGAGGCGCCGGTCAATGCGATCTGGGAAGGTTCGGGCAACGTCATGGCGCTCGATGTGCTGCGTGTGCTGAACCGCGGCAAAGATCTGTTCGAGACGGTGTTTGCAGGCTTTGCGCGCGATCTCGGGCCGGCTGGCAAGAAGACGATCGACGTGCTGCGCGCCGCAATCGCGCTCTGCGAACAGGACGAGGGCGCTGCCCGCCTGCTCGTCGAGCAGCTGGCGCTCGTTGCCGGTGCCGCCGAACTCTACCGGCTTGGGGCAGGGCGCATAGCCGACGCCTTCATCGAGACCCGTCTTGCTGGCGGCTGGCGCTCGACTTACGGCATGCTCGATTCCCGTTTCGATGCGAGCTACATCGTCGATCTGCTGTATCCGCCGGCAGCGTAAATGCTGCCGTTTCGCAACGCGCGGCCGGATGATCTCTATCAGATCTACGCCATCTCGCTTGCGACTGGCGATCGTGGACAGGATGCGAGCCATCTCTATCGCGATATCAGGCTGATGGGGCACATCTATTCTGCGCCCTATGTGGTGTGAGCCCCGAAGCGACCCTCGTCGTGACGGACAGGCAGGGCGTTGCCGGCTATATCGTCGGCGCCTATGACACGGCCGCTTTCGAGGCGCGGCTTGAACGCGAATGGTGACCGGCTCTGCGGACTCGATATGCCGAACCGGCCGGCGACCCAAACTCGTGGACTGCCGATGAGTGCCGCAGTTTCGCGATCCATCATCCGCGCATCGTGCCGAAGCAGATCGTCGACGCCTATCCGGCCCATATCCACATGAACCTTCTGCCGCGCCTGCAGGGGCAGGGTATCGGCAGTGCCCTTCTGGACGAGTGGGTGCGCTGGCTCGCAAGGCAGGTGTCAGCGGCATTCATCTCGGTGTCAATGCCGGCAACCAGGGCGGACTGCGCTTCTGGTCCTCGCGTGGCTTTACGCTTCTTGTTCCGCCGCTCGTTTCGCTATCGGAAACCACCGTCTGGTTCGGCCGGACACTTTAGGCCCAAGCCTTCTGCCGGTCGACGTCGACGGAACACGTTCGCTCTATGGCACAAAAAATCCGGCCGCGTCGCCGCAGCCGGATCATGTCACTTATTGCCGAAAATCAGCTTTCAGAAGAAGCCGCGGCGCTGCCACCAGCCAGCCTTCTTCGGCTTGCCTTCGCCCTCAGCTTCCGCGCTTTCGGTGCGGGTCGAGGTGACGGTCGGCTCAGAAGACGAGATGTTCGATCCGCGGTTGGCGCGAACCGGCTTTGCCTCTTCCAGCGCCGGTGTTGCGAGATCCGCAGACGCTTCCATCACTTCCGGCTCGGCCTGGGCCGCGGTCTCAGCGACAGGCGCTTCGACTACGGGCTCCTCGATCGGCGAGGGTGCAGCTGCTGCCTTGCGGCGGCCACGGCCGCGTGCCGGCTTGGCCTCTTCGGCAACGCTTTCGCCAGCTTCGACAGCAGCCATTGCCGGCTGAGTTTCAACCGTTTCGACTGCGACGACTTCGATCACTTCCGCTGCGGTCTCGGACGTCTCGTCGGCTCCACTATCATCGCCTTCGTCAGCCTCGTCACCTTCGGAAGCGGCGTTGGCTTCAGCACCTTCTTCACCGCGGTTACGGCGGCCACCGCGCTTGCCGCGACGGCGGCGCTTGCGGCGCTGTGAATCATCGCCGTCGGCGCGGGCCTCAGTCGGCGCTTCGCTGGCGTCGCTATCGCCCTCGCTGCCGTCGTCCTCGCCCTCATCACCATCGTCAGCCGCGTCAGAGACCGTATCGGCACCAACCTGCTGCTCGGCATTGCCATTGCGACCGCGACGGCGGCGACGGCGCTTGCGCTTGCGTCCACCTTCGCCTTCACCCTCTGCACGAGCAGCCGGGCGTTCAGCAGCAATAGGCTTTTCTTCCAGCTCTTCGTCTTCCTCCTCGTCATGCTCGATGACGATATCGTCGTCATCGTCGTCGGGGATGGCTACGAAGTTGAAGAGGCTTTCGATCTTGACCGGGTTTTCAACCGGCTCACCGCGATCGATCGCAAAGTGCTGCGCACCGACTGAACCATCCGCATCGATGATGATCGCCACACCAAAGCGGCTTTCATAATCGACGATCGTCTGACGCTTATGGTTGAGCAGGTAGAGCGCGATATCGGGCGTCGTGCGCACGGTGATATTGTGCGTGGTGTTCTTGAGCAGATATTCCTCGACGCCGCGCAGCACATGCAGGGCGACGGAGGACTGCGAACGGACATGGCCGGTGCCGCCGCAATGCGAGCAGACCTGCGTCGTCGATTCGAGAACGGAAGCGCGGATGCGCTGGCGCGACATTTCCAGAAGGCCGAAATGCGAGATGCGGCCGACCTGGATGCGGGCGCGGTCGTTCTTCAGGCATTCCTTCAGCTTCTTCTCGACAGCGCGATTGTTGCGCTTCTCTTCCATGTCGATGAAGTCGATGACGATAAGGCCCGCAAGGTCGCGCAGGCGAAGCTGGCGGGCGACTTCATCCGCTGCCTCGAGGTTCGTCTGTAGCGCTGTGTCCTCGATCGAATGTTCGCGGGTCGAGCGGCCGGAATTGACGTCGATCGAAACAAGCGCTTCCGTCTGGTTCATGATCAGGTAGCCGCCGGACTTCAGTGTCACCTGCGGCTGCAGCATGCGGTCGAGCTGCGCCTCGATGCCGGAACGCGAGAAGATCGGATGGATGTCGCGGTAGGGCTGGACCACCTTGGCATGGCTCGGCATCAGCATCTTCATGAAGTCTTTCGCTTCACGATAGCCTTCTTCGCCGGAGACGATGACTTCGCTGATATCCTTGTTGTAGAGGTCGCGGATCGAGCGCTTGATGAGCGAGCCTTCCTCATAAACGAGGCAGGGAGCGGTGGAAGCGAGCGTCAGCGTGCGGACGTTCTCCCACAGGCGCATCAGATATTCAAAGTCGCGCTTGACCTCAACCTTGGTGCGGTTCGCACCCGCCGTGCGCAGGATCACGCCCATACCCTGCGGCACCTCGAGCATGCGGGCGATTTCCTTCAGCCGCTTGCGGTCCTGCGGGTTGGTGATCTTGCGGGAAATGCCGCCGCCGCGCGCCGTGTTCGGCATCAGAACCGAATAGCGGCCTGCGAGCGAGAGATAGGTGGTGAGAGCAGCGCCCTTGTTGCCGCGCTCTTCCTTGGCGACCTGCACCAGCAGGATCTGGCGGCGCTTGATGACTTCCTGGATGCGGTACTGCTTGCGCGGCTTGCGCTGCACGCGGTCCGGAACCTCTTCCATCGCGTCTTCGGCACCGACGGATTCGATGACTTCTTCTTCGCCGTGGTCGTCGTCATCATCGTCGTCGTCCTGACGGCGCTTGGAAACGTCGACATCCTCGGAGATGGAATCCGTTTCGACCATCGCGGCCATCTCGCCGCCGGTCGAACCTTCGTCATCATTGTCGGCGACCGATGCTTCCGGTGCGGCCGCTTCTTCGGCAACCGGCTCGGCTGCCTTCTTGCGGCTGCGGCGGGCGCGGGGCTTCTTGGCCGGCGCCTCTTCAGCGACCGGTGCAGCCTCTTCGGCTAGCGTTGCTGCTTCTTCTGCAGCAACTGCCTCGGGCTGTTCCACCGGAACGATGCCGATATCGGGCTGATCCTGTGTGGAGAGATCGACGAGCGGGGCGGTCTCGACATGCTCGACATCCTCGTCGCGGCGATGCTCCTCGGCTTCGGCGCGAAGCAGGGCCTGACGGTCGGCAAGCGGGATCTGATAATAGTCGGGATGGATTTCGGCAAAGGCCAGGAAGCCGTGCCGGTTGCCGCCGTAATCGACGAAAGCAGCCTGCAGCGAGGGCTCGACCCTCGTTACTTTTGCAAGATAGATGTTGCCGCGGATCTGCTTCTTGTGCTGCGACTCGAAGTCAAATTCTTCTATGCGGTTCCCGCGAACGACAACGACGCGCGTCTCTTCCTCGTGAGACGCATCGATAAGCATTTTGTCTGCCATGTAAGCTGAGCTCCTCGGCGAGGCCGCGAGAGCGCATTCCCGACTGCTGTTGACACAGAAAGAATGCGGTCCGCCGTGGCCGCGCCGGATAATGAAAGTCGCGATTGGTGCGAGGGAGAAGGCAGCAGCCAGACCGCAGCCGGAACCATTTCGTTCCGGGGCCTGTACACTTCACATAAAACCTGCTGCGAAACCATCAACAACCAAGCGTGATCGACAATGACGAAGACCCGTTTCGGGTCCGATGAGTTTGCTCCCTGAGAGCGTGGTGGCTGATCCACCAATGAAATCCCAGCATGAAGCCGGAAAATCAGGATCCAGTTCTCGGGTGGAAATGCACTAGACGGCGGACGATTACCGGTTGTAGCGCCAGATCCGGGGGTCGGCTGGCTGCCTCGCGGCGACTCTATCCCGTCAACACTTCTACCCTAAAATTC
Source organism: Rhizobium sp. CF142 (assembly GCF_000281145.1). Classification (NCBI taxonomy): domain Bacteria; kingdom Pseudomonadati; phylum Pseudomonadota; class Alphaproteobacteria; order Hyphomicrobiales; family Rhizobiaceae; genus Rhizobium; species Rhizobium sp. CF142. The sequence goes on from NZ_AJWE01000113.1 coordinate 56,497, forward strand.
GTTGTATGTTTTCTCTGTCACAATAGCAAGGGAAAAGCCAAATGTGCCATAATATTGATGGATTTCGCATCGCATAAACTTCATCGGGGATGAGCGATCTTGATTCGAGGGTCGGTGCGTGTGCGCTCGCCTCTAGCGGGCGACCGCGGAGGCGATGTAGGGTCCATCGCAGAAATAAATAGGGTGTGGCGGGCTATTGTTTAAGAGGTTTCGGATCGCGGCGGAGTTGTCCGCAGGGCGAAAACTGGGTTTTGCGGCGTGGCTTTTCGCCTTTGCAGCGCTTTGCGCGGTTCCTGGCAGTGCAGCCGGTGCAAAGAATCCCTTGTTGGCTTACGGAGCGCGTATCGTCGGCGACGACGCCAGGACCCGTATCGTCATCGATTTCGATCGTGAGCCTCGTTTTTCCGTCCACTACATCGCCAATCCCGAGCGCATCGTCGTCGATCTGCCGGCAACCGCTTTCGGCTTTCCAGCCAAAGACCTTGAGGCGCGCGGCCTCTTCAAGGACATCCGTTATGGCGCCATGGACGAAGGAAGCGCCCGCATCGTGTTGACGGCGGCGCGTCCGGTCCAGCTCGCCGTTGCCAAGGTGCAGACGGATGAGAGCGGTAATGGCCACCGGCTGGTGCTTGATGCCGAGATGATCGACAAGCAGAAGTTCGCCGAACTGGTGAAGACCCAGTCCTGGAACGACCAGGCCGATGCCGCTGAGACGACGAGCGCCATTCCCCAACCGGAAAAGACCGCGCCTGGCGATTTCGTCATTGCCATCGATGCCGGCCACGGCGGTATCGACACAGGCGCCATCGGCGTCGATACGAAGACCGAGGAAAAACAGGTGACGCTCGCCTTCGCCAAGGCGCTGGCCGATCGCCTGAACAAGGAGCCGGGCATCAAGGCCTTCCTGACGCGCGACGATGACGAATTCCTGTCGCTCTCGCAGCGTGTGCTGATCGCCCGCCAGAACCATGCTGGCCTCTTCATTTCCCTGCATGCCGATACGCTGAAGCAGAAAGATATTCGCGGCGCGACGGTCTACACGATTTCCGACAAGGCCTCGGACAAGCTCGCCGCCGATCTCGCCGAACGCGAAAACCTGTCGGACCAGATCGCCGGCAAGGAAACGGTCGCCGAGCCGCCTGAGGTCGCCGATATCCTTCTCGACCTGACGCGGCGCGAGACGCAGGCCTTCTCGATCTCGCTCGCCGAAAGCGTACTTGCCTCGTTCAAGGATCAGGTCGGCACGATCAACAATCCGCACCGTCACGCGGGCTTCCGTGTGCTGCAGGCGCCGGACGTCCCGTCTATCCTGCTCGAGCTCGGCTTCCTTTCCAATGTCGAGGACGAAAAGCGTCTGCTTGACGATGCCTGGCGGTTGAAGATGGCCGATCTCCTGACCGATGCGGTGAAACGTTACCGCGCGAGCCTGATGGCAAACGGCGGCTAGCCTGGGCGTTGCCCGGAAGTGACACCCGCGCCTAAACCGGGACCTGTTGCCGACCGAGAAGGGGAAAGTGGCGGGACGGGCCCTATTTTGCTCACATTCACGCCGTTACTCCGGTCTATATGTTTCGAACATGTAAGACGGAATCGGCTTGTGGCGCCAACGCGCATGGAGTAAGCCGCGCAACGTGCAAAGAGACATGATCTGTGCGATTGTGGCGGCTGCGCCGATCTAATGATTAGAAATACCGGTAGCTGAAAATATGGTTAGACTTCTTGGATATTTCTTCGGGATAGCTTGCGTCCTGTTCCTGGGCGCTGCGGCTGTTGTTGCCGTCTATCTTGCTAATGTCGCGAAAGATCTTCCTGACTATGCGGTGCTCAACAGCTATGCGCCGCCGGTTACCACCCGCGTTCACGCCGGTAACGGTGCGCTCATGGCCGAATATGCCAAGGAAAAGCGCCTTTTCCTGCCGATCCAGGCTATCCCGGACCGCGTGAAGGCTGCCTTCCTTTCGGCCGAAGACAAGAACTTCTACAACCATCCCGGCGTCGATCTGACCGGCCTCGGCCGCGCCATCCTCGTCAACCTTCAGAATTTCGGCTCCGGCCGCCGCCCGGTCGGTGCATCGACGATCACCCAGCAGGTGGCGAAGAATTTTCTTCTGACCTCCGACCAGACGATTGACCGCAAGATCAAGGAAGCGATCCTGTCCTTCCGCATCGAGCAGGCCTACAGCAAGGACAAGATCCTCGAGCTTTATCTCAACGAGATCTTTTTCGGCCTGAACTCCTACGGGATCGGCAGTGCCTCGCTCACCTATTTCAACAAGTCGGTCACCGAACTGACGATCGCCGAATCCGCCTATCTCGCTTCGTTGCCGAAGGGCCCGGCCAACTACCATCCCTTCCGCCATCCGGATGCAGCACTTGAACGCCGCAACTGGGTCATCGACCGCATGGTCGAGAACGGTTATGTGAGTCAGAGCGACGGCGAGGATGCCAAAAAACAGCCGCTCGGCGTCACCGCCCGCACCAGTGGACCGTCTCTTTTTGCTTCTGATTATTTCGCCGAGGCTGTCCGTCGCCAGCTCATCGATCAGTATGGTGAGAAGGCGCTTTACGAAGGCGGCCTTTCGGTGCGCACCTCGCTCGATCCGCAGATGCAGCTCTTTGCGCGTAAGGCGCTGCAGGATGGCCTGACTAATTACGACGAGCGTCGTGGTTTCCACGGACCGATCAAACAGATCGGCACGTCCGGCGACTGGGGTCCGGCGCTCGCCGAAGTACCCGCTCTCTCGGACGTGCCGGAATGGCGCCTGGCGGTCGTGCTCGCCGTTTCCAATGACAGCGTTGATATCGGCCTTCAGCCATCCAAGGACGGAGGCGGCAAGGTCGCAGGCGAACGCGAACGCGGTTCGATTGCAGCCAAGGATATGCAGTGGGCATTCCGCTCCGCCGCCGGCGACCGCAAGACGACCAAGTCGCCGGTTGGCGCCGTCTCGGCAGGAGATGTTGTTTACGTTGAGCGCCTCGGCGGCGACAATTCGACCTCCTATCGCCTGCGCCAGCCGCCGAAGGTACAGGGTGGCCTCGTCGCCATGGACCCGAAGACCGGCCGCGTTCTCGCCATGGTCGGCGGCTTCTCCTATGCCCAGTCGGAATTCAACCGCGCCACGCAGGCGATGCGCCAGCCGGGTTCCTCCTTCAAGCCCTTCGTTTACGCTGCCGCCATGGACAACGGCTATACGCCGGCCTCGGTCATCATGGACGCGCCGATCGAGATCGTTTCGGGCGGTCAGGTCTGGAAGCCGGAAAACTACGGCGGAGAAGTCAGTGGCCCCTCGACACTGCGCTCCGGTATCGAGAATTCGCGCAACCTGATGACGGTGCGCCTCGCCAATGACCTCGGCATGAATATCGTTGCCGAATATGCCGAACGCTTCGGCATCTACGACAAGATGCCGCCGCTGCTCGCCATGTCGCTCGGCTCGGGTGAAACGACGGTGCTGCGCATGGTTTCGGCTTATTCGGTCATCGCCAATGGCGGCAAGCAGATCAAGCCGACGCTGGTCGACCGTATCCAGGACCGTTACGGCAAGACGATCTTCAAGCATGAAGAGCGTCTCTGCGAAGGCTGCAATGCCGGCGACTGGCAGAACCAGGAAGAACCCAACATCGTCGACAACCGCGAGCAGGTTCTCGATCCGATGACTTCCTACCAGATCACCTCGATGATGCAGGGCGTCATCCAGCGCGGTACGGCTGCCGGCAAGGTCGATCTCTCGGGCCGTGACGTTGCCGGCAAGACCGGTACGACCAACGATGAAAAGGACGCCTGGTTCGTCGGCTTCACGCCGGATCTGGTTGCAGGCCTTTACCTGGGCTTCGATACGCCGGCTCCGCTTGGCCGCGGCGGCACGGGTGGCGTGCTTTCAGCGCCGATTTTCAATGAATTCATGCAGGCGGCCGTCAAGGACATGCCGGAATCCAAATTCGTGGTCCCGGCCGGCATGAACATGATCGCGATCAACCGCAAGACCGGCATGGCTGCTGTCGATGGCGAGCCGGGCACCATCATCGAAGCCTTCAAGCCGGGCACCGGACCGGCTGACAGCTTCTCTGTCATCGGCATGGACGGCACGATGGCGCCGGAAGAAATCCTGCGCACCTCACCGCAGGCAAACCAGGCAGTCCAGACCAACACGCCCGGCCTGTTCTGATCGAGGCCGATTTCCTTTGCGCCCGCCACGGCTCTTTACATCCGCGGCGGGCGTCTCTATGTCACCAGCCTTACAGAATACCCGGGCTCTCACGGAATACCGAAGTAAAGAAGCAGGAAAATGCGAGCGGAAATTCAGAACGTAGTCGATGAAACCAAGCAGGCTATCACCCTGCTGAGGAGGCATCTTTGACTGGGACCAGGCGGTAAGACGACTGGACTGGTTGAATAACAAGGCAGAGGACCCCAACCTCTGGAACGATGCGCAGGAAGCCCAGAAGCTGATGCGCGAGCGTCAGCAGCTCGATGACGGGATTAATGGCGTCAAGGCGCTGGAGCAGCAGCTTTCCGACAATGTTGAGCTCGTCGATCTCGGGGAAGAAGAAGGCGACGACAGCATCGTCAAGGAAGCTGAAGCCGCCCTGAAAAGCCTGCAGGCCGAGGCAGCCCGCCGACAGGTCGAAGCCATGCTCTCAGGCGAGGCCGATGGCAACGACACCTATCTGGAAGTCCATTCCGGCGCAGGCGGCACCGAAAGCCAGGACTGGGCGAACATGCTTCTGCGCATGTACACTCGCTGGGCCGAGCGCCAGCGCTTCAAGGTCGAGCTTTTGGAAGTGCATGACGGTGAAGAAGCCGGCATCAAGTCCGCAACGCTGCTCGTCAAGGGCCACAACGCCTATGGCTGGCTGAAGACCGAATCGGGCGTGCACCGCCTGGTGCGTATCTCGCCCTACGACAGCAATGCGCGCCGCCACACGTCCTTCTCGTCGATTTGGGTCTATCCCGTCGTTGATGACTCGATCCAGATCGAGATCAACGAAAGCGACTGCCGTATCGACACCTACCGTTCGTCGGGCGCCGGCGGCCAGCACGTCAACACGACAGACTCGGCCGTGCGCATCACGCATATCCCGACAGGCATCGTCGTGCAGTGCCAGCAGGAGCGTTCGCAGCACAAGAATCGCGCCAAGGCCTGGGACATGCTGCGCGCCCGCATGTACGAAGCGGAGCTGAAGAAACGCGAGGACGCCGCCAATGCCGAAGCCGCTTCCAAGACGGATATCGGCTGGGGCCACCAGATCCGCTCCTACGTTCTGCAGCCCTACCAGCTCGTCAAGGACCTGCGCACCGGTGTTGCGAGCACGGCTCCTGACGACGTGCTTGACGGTGACCTGAACGAGTTCATGGAAGCAGCACTTGCTCACCGCATCAGCGGCGCAGCCGACGCTGTCGTCGACGACGTCGATTGAGCGGCGAAGACAGACCTGAGATAGAAAGCCCCGGAAACGGGGCTTTTCTTTTTCAGGTGTCCACTGGAATGTCTGTTCCGTGAAAGAACACAGCCGATAGTTCGGCGATCTCCTCGTGGACATCAGCACGTTCTACGCCCGCCGGATCGGTGAAGAGATGCTCTGCGAAGGAAAGCCCCAATGCCGTGCCCTCGGGCACGAAGATATAATGCCCAAGACCGCCCTGGAGTATCTTGAAGGTGCTTCGATCAAGCCGTGCATGCAGCCATGACGAACATTCTTCAACTGGGGCCGTGTTGTCGGCATCACCGACCAGAATGAGGGCAGGCTTATCGATGACTCTCAGGCTCTCTTCGCTGAAACCGCGGATAGATCGACCGGGCGCGCAGACCAGCGCGGCCTTGATCCTGTCGTCACGATAGGGTTGCGACATCCGCGACCATGAATCGCGAAATGCCGTGCTCGTACGAAGCAGCGACGGAATATGATCGGCGAGGTCAGGAAATTCCCTTGGGCCGCGCGGCCCCCCAGGCTTCAATCTGGATTGTTCGAACTGCGAAAATTGCGCGACTGCGCCGAGAAGCAGCATTGCCGTATAGGCTCCTGCTGAAAAGCCGGCGACGAATACGCGCCTGGCATCGATATGCCCGGCAAGATCACCCTGCCAGTCTTCTCGGCGATCGAGCATGAGGCTCAGATCGGGCGCGCGTTCCCAAAGGCAGGCAAAACCCTCGGCGCGATAGGCTTCGCTGCCGGTATTGCCGTGATGGTCGACGCCGAGCGCGATAAATCCACGGCTGACTAGGCGGCGGGCGAGCCATTCTAGCCCCGCGGCCGAGCCACCGGTACCGTGCGATAGGAGGACCAGCGGGTAGGGCTTCGTCGCCGGCTGAACGGGTGCATCGCGGGCGACCGGGGCCCTTCGGAACCAGCTTCGTCCCGGGATTTCGGTTTCGATCGACCCCTCGGCTGCCGGATACCACAGGGACCAGCGGACAGGTCTCGGGCCGGTCTCATCCCAGTCCGGCCGCGTCTCGTCGTGGAAAATGCCTTCGCGAAAGCCGAGTTTCATGGCTAAGCCCCGATGAATAGCCTGCGACGCTCAGTTGGTCGCTTTCTCCACGGTAATGTCCCCAAACTCGTCGATCAGCACAGTCCAGCCATCGGATTCGGCGGCTGGATCGGTCTTCAGATAGACCGTGGCGAAGAGGCCCGGTTCCTTGATGAGGCCGCTCGAATTTTCGGGTCGGATGTCGGTGACATAGGGCTTGAGATCGCTGATTTCTTGCAGTTCGACCGTCGAGATGATGGCAGGCCCGGCGTCTCTCTGCGCGATCTGCTGCAGAAAGACTTTGGAGGTCTTGTCCGGCTGGCGCATAGCGAAAAGCTTGTAATAGCCGTGCCGCTGCTCTTGCTTGGCATCCCCCTCGCTCGCATTTTGGGTGCTGACGCTTTGCGTGGTTGTCGGGGCACGCTCGACCGGCAGCGAATTGCCGTCGTCTTCCCAATAGCCGGTGCTGGTCGCGAAGATGATCGAGGCCGGCAGGATATCGTCATGAACGGTCTGCGCCTCGGCGGCGATCGCCCAGCCGGAAACAAGGAGCGCCGTCATAAATGCTTGCCGCATCGCCATCATTTCAATCCTCGAATTGTTCTGCCAGAATCCGGTCCGACCAGGAGCGGTCGGGATCGGAAAGGATGCGTGCGGTCATGTCCTCGGACTGGGCGATACGCACATGCAGTATGGATTTGATCTCCGTATTGTCGGCGACCGCATTCACGGGCCGCTTCTCGGCTTCCAATATATGGATGTCCACCGTCACCCGGTTGGGAAGCAGCGCTCCGCGCCAGCGCCGCGGCCGGAAGGCGCTGACCGGCGTCATGGCGAGGAGGGGCGCGTCAAGCGGCAGGATCGGCCCGTGGGCCGAGAGATTGTAGGCGGTCGAGCCTGCAGGCGTCGCCACCATCAAACCATCGCAGATCAGCTCCTCCAGCCGCACGTGTCCGTCGATTTCCACCCTGAGCTTTGCTGCCTGATAGGATTGTCGGAAAAGATAGACCTCGTTGATCGCAAGCGCCGAGGAACTGCTGCCGTCGGCATTGGATGTTGTCATCTTCAGCGGATGAAAGGCGTTCTCGACGGCGGTACAGATGCGGTCATGCAGGTCGGTAGTCTTGTAATCGTTCATCAGAAAGCCGACCGAGCCGCAATTCATGCCGTAGACGAGCTTGCCGCTGTTCATGGTACTGTGCAGCGTCTGAAGCATGAAGCCGTCGCCGCCGAGCGCGACGATGACATCGGCCTCGTTAGCGGGCACATCGCCGTAAAGGCGAATCAGTTCATCTCGCGCGGCGAGTGCTTCCGTGGTCGGCGAGGCGATAAAAGAAAGCGTCTGAAATGACCGGCCCATGCAATGCCCTTTGTTATGCTGCTCTAGCTAAAGGATAAAGGGCTTGTACGACAAGACGTTTTGCGTTGCGAGCGAAGTTCGGATGATCTTATCGCCCTGATAGATCGGCGATGATTTCGGTAATGAATGCCTCCATATGGAGCCCAACTGGCTTTCCCAACCATGGCGTTGATCGACAGCCCGCTGTGGATAGCGTTGCCGAGCTGCCGGAAAGGGCAAATTTTCTTTACAAAAGATCAGAATCTGCTACTTCGCAGCCATTGCCCTTGTAGCTCAGTTGGTAGAGCACCTGATTTGTAATCAGGGGGTCGCGGGTTCGAACCCTGCCGGGGGCACCAGTTTTCCAAGCTATTCCACTATGAACAGAGACTGAAGGGTCGATTCAGCGACAATTCAGGAGCATCAGGCCATTCTCGCTTCATCAGAAACGAGGAAGTGAGCCATGAGGATCTCCAGTTTTCTCCTAGCAGCCGCCCTTTCGGCCGGTACTTTGTTTTCCGCCGTAGCTCCGGCTGCGGCCATCCCTCTCGATCGACCGGCAGCCTCGCAACAGAGCGATGTGATCCAGGTTCGCGGCGGTGATCGGGATTGGGGTGATCGAGATTGGGGCGACCGCGACCGGGGCGACCGCGATTGGAGTGATCGCCGTGACTGGCGCGAGCGTCGCGAGTGGCGTGAACGTCGCTACTGGCGTCCGGCCTGGGGCTATGAACGCCGCTGGAGCCCGTGGCGGGAAGAGCGTTGGCGCGAGCGTCATTATTGGCGTCGCCACCACGATGGACCCTATTGGCTCTACCGGAGCTGATAGCTGACCGAGAACGCATTTTCCGATCCCTGAAGCATGCCGCGCTCTTTCAGATTCGCTTCCCACGCTTTAGGTCTTCGTATTCACGCAGGTCGTTTTCGCAAAACCGCTGCACAGTTTTGCACGACATGCTCTAGTAAAATCCCGTCGCAAGGTTTCGAACTTGCGGCGGGATTTTTGCTTGATCGATATTCGGCCACTTGAAAAGTGTATTGACTGACCACCAGTCAATATAATTTAATGATGAATTCATCGATTGCCGCGATGGAGTTCGCCATGTCTGTAAAAACACTCCTGACCTCGCTCTTTCAATATAAGGCCAGCGTTGATGAGGAGCTTCTGACAGCGCTTGCTGCTTTTCCCGAAAGCGGGCCATCGGAAAACCTCCAGTCCGCTTTTCGTGTTCTCAATCACGCTCAAATCGTCGATCGGATTTTCGCTGCGAACCTGCGGAAGGAGCCGCATGGCTATACGGCGAACTGGACCAGCGAGCCGCCAGCTTTTGGGGATCTTGCTTCCGCGATCAGGAAAACCGACAGGTGGTATCTGGATTATATGGTGCAGGTGACGCCCGAGGAGCTCGAAGAGACGATCGACTTCACTTTCACCGATGGCGGGCAGGGCCATATGTCGCGGGAGGAGATGCTGGCCCATGTCATCACCCACAGCGGTTATCACCGCGGGGAGGTCGGTCGTCTTTTGCCCGACATTGAAAACACTGCTATGCGCGACGTATTCGCAGGCTACCTGCACCGGGCGGAGCCTCAGCGTCGCGGGCATTGACGGACTTTCCGATGACATCACGCATAGCCGGCAGGCCAAGGACCAAACCAGCCGAGGAACGGCGGGGCGACCTCATGCTCGTGGCCGAACGCCTTTTTCTCGACAAGGGGGTGGAGCATACGACGATCGAGGAGATTACCCAGGGTGCTACCGTCTCGAAGGGAGCCTTTTACCTTCATTTCTCTTCGAAGGCGGATGTTATTGAAGCATTGCGGACCCGCTTCGTTCAGAAGCTTCTGAACGGCATCGTGGAAGAAGTGGGTAAACAGGATACTGGCGACTGGAACGGCAAGTTGACGGCCTGGGCAAAAGCTTGCGCCGTAGGCTATATGAACGCCGCGCGCCTGCACAATCTCGTCTTTGCTGCCGCTCCGCCTCCAAGTCGCGAGGGCCTGACGAGCAACATCCTGATCGACAATCTCCAGCAATTGCTTGCAGCAGGAAGCCGTGAGGGAGCTTGGTCACTGAAGGAGCCGGCATTCACCGCCATATTCCTGTTCAACGCTCTGCACGGTATCGTAAATCAGAGCGGCATCGGCGACGATGGTGTCGAGCGAACAAAACTGCTTCGCAATATCGAGGATAGTGTTCTGCGCCTCGTCCGGTGAGGCGGTTTGCAGTCACTTCCGTGCGGGTTCGTTCACGCTCGATGCGATCTTCGTACCACTGCCGGTTTGTCCGGCGCCGGATGGAGACATCATCGCGATGCTGAGGACCGAAGCAATCATAATGGCAAGGACGGCAATCATCAGGCGCATGAACATCTGGATCCCTGTTTGTCTTGCGGGATTAAACGCCTGACGACTTCGCGGGTTCCGGATCGGCTATTGCACGGATGGAGGTGGATTTGATGGCGTCGTCGACGGCGCCAGGGGATCCGGCTGGCGGATCGGGTGAGACTTGTCCACCCAGGTGATGCTCAAAATGACCATGACGAGGACCGCGATGAATAGCACGCCGAAGATCAGCGGTCGAAATGCCATAATGCGGATTTCCTTCTTGCCGGCGCCCCAAAGATGAATGCATGCCGATGATAGTGACCGGCAAGCTCTTTCCAAGGCGGAATATGGACCAAGGGAGAGGGTGTTCAACCGCGATGGCGGTCATCATTCGCTCTCTTCACGGCATATCAATAGTGATCTGCCGCTGTGGCCTATGCCTTCAGGTGCAGCCCCGCTGCATAAAGGGCAATCGCCGCGGCATTCGATACGTTCAGCGACTTGATGGCGCCGGGCATATCGAGCCGGGCGAGCGCGCTGACGGTTTCCCGGGTCTTCTGCCGCAGACCTTTACCTTCGGAGCCGAGCACCAGCGCGATTCGACCGCCTGAGAACGTGCCTTCCAGCGGCGCCGGTCCTTCCGAATCGAGCCCGATCGTGAAGAAGCCGAGCTTGTGCAATTCGCCGAGCGCATCCGAGAGATTGGTGATCTGTATATAAGGTATGAGTTCCAGCGCGCCGGAAGCCGATTTGGCAAGCACGCCCGATTCGGTTGGGCTATGTCTCTGCGTGGTGATAACGGCGCCTGCATTGAAGGCGACGGCCGATCGCATGATGGCGCCGACATTGTGCGGATCGGTTACCTGGTCGAGCACGAGAAGCAATGGGCTATCCTTCAGTGCTTCCAGCCGCCGGACGGGCAGGGGGCGTGTTTCCAGCATCACGCCCTGATGGATCGCTTCGGGGCCGAGCACCTTGTCGATATCCTGCGGCGAAACCATTTCGACGGGAATGCCGATCGTATCAGGATCGATCTCCAATCGCGCAAGCGCGTTCTGCGTCACCGATAGCTTGATGTTCTTGCGCTCAGGATTTTCAAGCGCGGCACGAACGGTATGAAGGCCGTAGAGGAGGACCTGATCGGGGGCGAGCGCCGGCGGTTTCCAGTCGTCTCCGCCACGCTTGCGCTTCTGTGGTGCCGGCGTTGGAATCTCACCGCGTTCGCGCTTGCCGTCGCGATGCGCGCGTCGCAAGGTTGCGTAATGCGTGTCCTTTGCGGACTTGTCGGCAGCGGGCTTATCGCCGGATTTGTTATCTTTGCTCATGCGGCTTTATAACGATGGCGCCTGTTGCCGCATAGGCCTTCTTTCATGTGCCGGCTTTCAACAGGCGATGAAATTTTTCCTGTCTTTTCCATTGTCATCGTGTTGACAGACTGAAATCGTCCGGTCATATACGCGGCGCAGACGACGGGGCGGCAACGCTTCAAAGTCTGACGAACTTGGTCTTCAAGATCCGGACGAAAAACTGGAGAGATGCCCGAGTGGTTAAAGGGGACGGACTGTAAATCCGTTGGCTCAGCCTACGTTGGTTCAAATCCAACTCTCTCCACCATTCGTCATTGGATCGGACCAACCCCGCGGGTATAGCTCAATGGTAGAGCAGCAGCCTTCCAAGCTGAATACGCGGGTTCGATTCCCGCTACCCGCTCCATCTTCCTTGCGTTCTCGACGAATCACGCCCGCTTTCAGAACTCGAAGACGAGATTCATGAAATTGCCGATGATCCAGTAGCCGACCACTCCTATGGCGATGCCGGCGATGAAGACCGAAGACTGGCCCGTGTTCTTTTTGACGCTCGTGTCCGCATCGTCGTCGCGCGGATAGCCGAATGTATGATGGTCTTCCGTGAATGCCGAATAGTGGTTGGTGTAGCTCTCCGATTGCATTGACTGTCCCTCCGAATATTAGAGGGATATCATGCAAGCTTTCCTGTTCGGTGAAACCAATTAGTAAAATGTAATATAATCTTGTCGGCAGACGTCGCGCCGCTGGCATTGCATGGCACCCGGGTAACGATCGCAGAAATTGCAGTCGCCGCCGGCATCAATAAAGTCGGACGCGGGGCCATCTCTCGATTTTGCCTGAGATTTCAGGTGTTTTGGGGAAGGTGCCGACGAATCGCCTTGCGGGTTGCGAATTATCTCCCATATGCGCTGACAGGCCAAGAATGGCGTCTGCAATTAAGTCTTGCGCAATTTCGCCGAAAGCCTTAAACGGCGGCACTAAACCGGTTCGCCGGGGTCACCCATTTACGTCCACAGGAAGCATTCAAATGGCAAAGAGTAAGTTTGAGCGCAACAAGCCGCACGTCAACATTGGCACGATCGGCCACGTTGACCACGGCAAGACGTCTCTGACGGCAGCGATCACGAAGTACTTCGGTGAGTTCAAGGCGTATGACCAGATCGACGCTGCCCCGGAAGAAAAGGCACGCGGCATCACCATTTCGACGGCTCACGTCGAGTATGAGACGGCCAACCGTCACTATGCGCACGTCGACTGCCCCGGCCACGCCGACTATGTCAAGAACATGATCACGGGTGCCGCGCAGATGGACGGCGCGATCCTGGTCTGCTCTGCTGCTGACGGCCCGATGCCGCAGACGCGCGAGCACATCCTGCTCGCCCGCCAGGTTGGCGTTCCGGCAATCGTCGTGTTCCTCAACAAGGTCGACCAGGTTGACGACGCCGAGCTTCTCGAGCTCGTTGAGCTTGAAGTTCGCGAACTTCTGTCGTCCTACGACTTCCCGGGCGACGACATTCCGGTCGTCAAGGGTTCGGCTCTTGCTGCTCTTGAAGATTCTGACAAGAAGATCGGTGAAGACGCGATCCGCGAGCTGATGGCTGCTGTCGACGCCTACATCCCGACGCCTGAGCGTCCGATCGACCAGCCGTTCCTGATGCCGATCGAAGACGTGTTCTCGATCTCGGGCCGTGGTACGGTTGTGACGGGCCGCGTCGAGCGTGGCATCGTCAAGGTTGGTGAAGAAGTCGAAATCGTCGGCATCCGTCCGACCTCGAAGACGACGGTGACCGGCGTTGAAATGTTCCGCAAGCTGCTCGACCAGGGCCAGGCTGGCGACAACATCGGCGCTCTGGTTCGCGGTGTGAACCGTGACGGCGTCGAGCGTGGCCAGATCCTGTGCAAGCCGGGCTCTGTCAAGCCGCACAAGAAGTTCAAGGCAGAAGCCTACATCCTGACGAAGGAAGAGGGCGGCCGTCATACGCCGTTCTTCACGAACTACCGTCCGCAGTTCTACTTCCGCACGACGGACGTGACGGGCATCGTCACGCTTCCGGAAGGCACGGAAATGGTTATGCCTGGCGACAACGTCACCGTTGACGTCGAGCTGATCGTTCCGATCGCGATGGAAGAAAAGCTTCGCTTCGCTATCCGCGAAGGCGGCCGCACCGTCGGTGCAGGCATCGTTGCTTC